>VMTD01000115.1 GCA_013791785.1 Methanobacteriota archaeon | reverse complement strand
AGTTCTTTTCTCTATAAAATTACGAAATTCAGGATGAAAACTGAAAGGATACCCCGCGCTTTAGCGTTGGGGAGCACTCATTTCCAAATGTGAAGAACATGCCTATTCCGATTTTCCATGTTTTTGTAAACTACCAGCCCCTAAAGGAGCTGGCGTTTGTTGCCAGGGCTGGAAGTTTACCCAGGGGCCATGCACCTGATTTATCAAAGCCAATTAGCTTTGATTTCATGTGATGATATATGCACGGTGCATGGCGGATATCTTTTTGTAATATTCGTGTAAATGGCCTCACATCCCCGGCTTAAAAACCGGGGGGTTCTCGGCCTTTATCACTAAATGTTCTGCTATCGACCGGGCAAATTCATCAAAATCGCCCAGATTCTCTTGAAGGAACTGATGCACTTCCTCCATGTCTATGTCAGCATACATATGAATGAGAATGTTCCTGAAGCCTGCCGCGAGCGCGAATCGTTTTGCAAAGTCTCTGGGTAGGATGCCGTTCTCGCCCAATATCTCGATCACGTCCCTGTATGTGTCCGGTTTTCGCAATTTTTCCATGGATATTATCATCTCGCCTATGTCCAGCGAGCACTGGAGGGCCAAACCAAGATATCTCTCGACCGCGCCTCTGAGCGTGAAATCCTCATTCAAATCCGCTAGGGTGCGATTCTGGTAGGTCTTTAAAATGCGGATATATTTGCCAAGCTGCTCCAGTTTGGATGAAATCTCCTCTCTCATTCAAGTCCCGCCTTTGCAACCTTCTTTAGATATGCATTAGTACGCGCCTCGAACATGGGTTTTTTATCCAGATAGGCCGATAATATTTTGGTTTCCAATCTGGCTCGCTCCGCCTCATTGGAGGTCAATGGTTTTCCAAACTTGATGATATTGTAATTCAGAAGCAGGGGGGCATTGTTCATGACGACCAAATCAATTCTGTCTGTTTTCAGGATGGACGATATTTCGCCCAGTATGCTTAATTTCAACCCGAGATAATTCTTCCTGGAAACCGAACCATCAACGTAAACGGCGATATCCACGTCACTCAGTTTTCCGGCACTGCCTTTCGCTTCGGAACCGAAAACATACGCTACCTTGATGTCCTTTTGTTGTTGGAAGAATTCAGCCAACCCGTTAATATCCTGCTCTTTCATGATGATAGATATCCAAATCCGGGTTTAAGTATCTTTCGTTTCAACGTAAGTATTCAGTGAAACGATAACGATTGTAGATTGTAGATTGACGATTGTAGATTTACGACGGATTGACGGCGTTGCATATTCGTAAGAGGCCACTGATGCGAAGCCTCTTACAACGGTAAGTGGTCCGTATCCCCAAGTTCCCCTCTATTACTACAGATAGCTCTGCCAATAAATTATGGTATTTTGATATCGCTGATACAGAAACAGATTAGAACAGCCAGTCAGAAAATCAAATCTGTTATTGCGGAATAATAACTTTTGAAGATTGACCACTTACACATATTCTCAGCACAAATCTAAAATCTAAGTTCTAAAATCGACAATTTCAGAAGACTGAACTCTTACGCACAGTAAAAGCCTTTAAATAGTTGTAAATTGATTAGACTAATCATGTTACCACATTTTGTCAACAGGGAAACGGAGCTGAAATTTTTGGAAGAGATATATAGGCAGCAAAAATTCAGCCTCGTGGCAATCTATGGACGAAGGAGGGTGGGAAAAACAGAGTTGATAAAGAGATTCATGTTGGACAAAAAGGGATGCTATATCCTCTTCACAAACGAGAATATGAGAGAAAATATCAAATTCTTAAAAGCAGGGTTCGCTTCCATGCTTGAAAAACCATATTTCAAAGATCTGGCTGTTGATAATCTCTATGATATTTTCAGATATCTCGGTGATGAGATAGATTCCGGAGAAAAATATGTGATATCACTTGACGAATTTCCATTTATATTGGAAGTAAATAGAGGGGTACTCTCCACGTTTCAAAAAATCGTGGATGAGGTGTTAAAAAATACGAATATCATGCTGACAATCACAGGCTCTTCTATGTCAATGATGGAAAACGATGTTTTGGGTTACAGAAGCCCGCTCTATGGAAGAAATCTAAATATATGGAAGTTGCAGCCATTTGAATTCCGAGAGATATGTGCTCTTCTGGATGATATATCCATCGCTTCAGAAACATATTTTGTATTCGGTAATATCCCCTACTACCTCTCCTTTTACGATGAGAAAATCTCCCTGCCCGACAATATAAAGATGAACATATTAACCAAAGGAATGAACCTATACGATGAACCCCTGATACTCTTGAGGCAGGAGTTCAGAGAATCAAGGACATATAAACTCCTCCTCAAGTATATCTCTCTTGGATACAGGTCCATAGGAAAATTATGTTCTGTTTCGGGCATGGACAAGAGCAACATAAGCAAATATCTCGACACCCTGAAAGAGACTGGATTGATCGAGCATGTTCTCCCCCTCGGAAAGAAAAGAGGAGGGATATATGAGATAACCGACCCCTTCACGGATTTCTGGTTCAGATTCGTTTACCCGAACAGAGCCGACCTTGAAATGGGAAATATAGACAAGGTGATCGAGATATTCGATAAAGAGAAAAATGTCTTCTTCGGGCACCGTTTCGAATATCTGATAAAACACCTGCTTGAGACAAAAACCTTCAGGGAATTCGAGGATTTCACACAAATTCACCGGTGGTGGCACAAAGAGAGAGAAATAGACATTGTCGGCATAAACGAGCTGGGAAAGGAGATATTGTTCGCTGAATGCAAATGGCAGGACAATGTCAATGCCGAAAAGATACTCCTGGAACTGAAAGAAAAAACCACATTTGTTGACTGGAACAGAGATAAAAGAAAGGAACACTATGCAATATTCGCAAGATCATTCAAGAAAAGGACAGAAGAGTGCTGCTGTTTTGACCTGAACGACATGGCCAGGGCCTTGACGAAAAATACTTAAGATGCTGGCCTCACGCATAATATTGTCCACCTATTAAGTATCTTTTGTTTCCACCATACAATTCCTGGCCCTGAACTCTTCCCAGCATCTGGCAAAACCCTCAGGTAGGCGCTTCCCGTTCTTTTCTATCTCCATTCCTCTTCCTCCTTCTCCTGAATATTATAACTGAAAGACCGAACGGAATGAATATGGCTATGAGCTCGGTGCTGAACTCCGGTATCGGACAGAAACAGGACATAATCCAGGCCTTGCCCGCATCTGCCATTGATGGCGATATGACATCGAAGTGCGGCGCACCGATTGCTATGTCATTATTCCCGTCACAGTCTAAATCTCCTGCTTTGCAGACGGACCAGCCGAAATGCGAGCCAGCATCATAGGAATAATTCGTGTAGTTGGCGTTCCAGGCATATATCGTGCCAGAGAGAGTTGCAGAGCCATTGAAGATGTAGACCGCGCCGCCGCCGGCAGAGCCGTTGCTGTTATAGGGCGCCCCGATGATGATATCGTCAATACCGTCACCACCTATATCGCCAGCGCCGTGGACCGAGTAGCCGAACTTGTCGTTGGGGGATTCGCCGACGAAGGTGACGTCTGGGGGGTTGCAGTAGATGTAATAGATTGTGATGTCCGCCAAAACCGGGGTGTAGCCAATGTTTGTGGTTTTCATCGTTAAATTATAACATAACTGGTCGCCTATCACCTCACTTGGGAAGGTATACCATTGACCATTTATCAGTGCGCTTTGGTTCCAGGTCGTACCCCCATCTCGTGAGATGTTTATCCAGGCAGTCGTATCAGTAGGGGTCGTAAGGTTCCAATATGGTTTCACCGCCGTGATGTAGTAAGGGGCTGTGATGGTTGAGGAGCCGTAATAGCCGGGAGTGTCGAAGGAATATACCTTTACATTATCTATGTAACCAGTAGAACTGCTCCCTGTCGGAGAAAGGAACCATATTCTATCAATAATAGTGCCAGCATTGAAGTAGCCACAGTCTGCTTCCTTAAGAGAGTCATCAATGTAAAAATCAAATGTATCTGCATCGTTATCGAATACAATTTTCAAATGGTACCATTGATTTAGGTTATAAGAACTTTGAACAATGTGGTTTACACCATCATGATATCTGATATCTGTTGCAGTAAAGAAGGTAACTATTGATTGAGTGCCTGATGAAAAACCATCCATCCTAAATTCTGCACCTACAGTAATATATGCGTCCCACTCAATTACTCCCTTTACAATTCCTGTAAATGTTATATCCATATATGACGATGCTGCCGCTGATGTATCTACAATTTTAACGCTATTGGATGGTGAAACTGATTGCTCATCACTCACACGAACTGAACCACCAGATTCGTCTACTGTCCACCCAGTTGGAGTATTTCCAACGGTCATACTATCAAAATCATCATCAAGAACATAATTGGCACTCAAATTCAAATCTCCCCCAGCTGTAGCAAAAATATTCTTATTCGGATTACTCGTTCCCAACGTGCTACCAGGAGAGGTGAAGTGTGCCTGTGTATCATTCGTGATAGATGATTGGCCTTCAAAATCACCATCGAACCAGACATAGGCGTTGCCGTTTGTCGTTCCCGGCGCCCCGATTATAACGTCTCCACCCCCACCTGCATTGACATTCCCTGCGTTGGCAACCGACCAGCCACATTTCGAGCCTGATGGCCCGAATAGAGTGGCTTCAGGAATTCGACGGATGAACATGTGATCAATGCACAATACATCTTTTGAATTGTTTCCGCCGGCTCTGTCCGTGTCAATAACCCCTATGAATACCTTGCCATCATAATTCGTCAGTGTCGAATCCGTGTATGTCTGGTAGCTGTTTGGGTCTGAGGTTGCTGTAACCGTCAGCATCTCTGTCCAGCCAGTGCCTCCGACCGTGACACCGGTAGCGGTTGCGGAATCTATCGTATAATAAAACGTGAAGTTATCGTTGTCTGTACTTCCGCCAGATGTTCGGTTTGCTTCGAGATAGAATGTGTTTTCATAGCTGGCGGTAATTGTAATATTCCATTTGTGCTCGAGTTTGCTCAGGGAGGGGAGGGGGCAACTTGGGGCAATCATGAAACATTCTGTTGGGTCTGTATACATGCTACAATCGATGTGATGCTCCTTTTGCCATGTCCAAGTGCCACTAGCAGAATTCCACGTCCAGGTGTTTAAATCCCATTCATCGTCAACTACACCCAAGAATATTAGTCCGTTAGCATCTCGTCTCAACTGTACAATCAGGTTGTCCGTAGCACGAGCTGTCCCATCTATTGGGTTTATCGCGGACCAACTTGTTCCATCAAAATGTCGATAGTCCGGGATATCGGCATTAGAGTCGCCATACACCAGTATAATGTGGCCTTCATGACCAGAGGCGGTTTCAAATATTGCATCTGCAACTTTTCTTGCCTGGCCTGTTGCACTTCCCCCTTCAATCGCAGCATCATGCTCGGCATCCAAAGTCCATGTGGGCCCGGTTCCGTCCCATCTTGCAGTGTTTAGGTAGTCACCAGAATCAGTGCTTGCCACAACAAGCTTATTACTGAGTGGGTCTGCCTGAAGGGAAAGTGACACCGGGCTTCCGCCTATCGCAACCGCGGTGATCTCGGCATTCCATGCGGAACCTGTCCATTGCCGTGACTCCATGTTTGTCCCTGCACCCCATACGAACATCGCTTCTCCTGATTGTTGTTCGTGCTCGACATCGTGGCAGGGAAAGCCGGTGGTAGTAACAGTGGTTTCGAGCAATAATTCATTACTGAGTGATGCGCCGTCCCATATCACACCTGCGATGTCAGAGTTTGAATCCGTCACCATCACCGCTATTTCGTCACTGGCCGGGTCAGATGAGGCATCTATCCAATAGATATTTCCAGTTATTGTCGTCATGGTATAGGTCTGTTGGGAACCCCATGAAGCGCCATTCCATATTCTGTAGTAGAGAGTTGCTGCAGTGCCGTCGGCATAGAAAATAATAGCGTCGCCACTCGTAGATTCAAATGCAATATCGTACTGTCTGTATGCGGGAACATATGGAATTGCAGAAGTGAGCTGAAGGGGGGTGCCCCAGGTGTCGCTAACACCATTCCAAACATTCACCCAGGCATCTGATGGTGCCGTGTTATCCCCGCATATGGCACCGGCAACTATCTCGTTTCTGGTCGGGTTCGACTTTGCAACTACCCATTCGGGCGTTGCGACAAAATTTCCGTCAGCGGTATCTGTACCCCAAGCGCTACCTCCCCAAACAGAGTAGTACAAACTTGCAACGCCATATCGCCCATAGGTTATCAAAGTATCAGTGTTCCCCCCCGCCCCAGCCTCCTCCTCCAATATCTCATAAGGTGCATCATTGCTTGTCTGGGTATTGGTATAACTGTTCGTCACCGTTCCGGAAACCGGCCAGTCCGTGCTTGCAATCTTATCATCCGGTTTATAGAAAACATGACTTCTATTCTTGCCGGGGTCACCGACAATAACCTCGCTTCCACCAGTGGCATCAACGTTCCCCGCAGTCGAAACAGAAGAACCAAATTTTCCATTGGCATTTTTCCCTTTCAAAATAACGTCAGCGGTTCCAGCCGTCGTCGGTATGCTCCCATCCCCGTAGAACACATACGCCCGTCCCTCGTCGTTCGTGCCGTAGTTCGGCGCCCCAACAATCACGTCGTCATTACTGGATGTGCTGTTGTACTTTCCAGCCCCGCTCACACTGGCCCCGAACCTGTCGCCGCTCGCTTCCCCGGTAATCTCAGTATTCCTGTCAGATGAGGTATACCACTTGTTCCATGTGGCTCTTCCATTGAAGATATATGCCTTTCCATTTACATTGCCCGGCTCGCCGATTATCACGTCACCGTAACTGTCACCGTTTATGTTTCCCGCATCGCTCACGTCCCAGCCGAAGTGCCCGCCCACCACAGTTCCGTTAATGGTGACATTTGCATTGACCGGATTCATGTATTTACCGCTTGCGGAGCGGAATCCGGAGTAGCCGAAGAATATGTATACCGCACCCCCGTCTGATGCTCCATTGTCATTGTACGGTGCCCCGACAATAACATCATCATAGGTATCGCCGTTCACATCCCCGGCCCAGGAAACATTCCAACCGAATCTGTCACCTGCAGCGGAGCCATTGCCCGAGGTCACCTCGTACAACGGGTCCTGGGGCGCGCCCAACGTCTCCGGCTCCTGCGGCGCCGCCCTCGTCCCCGCAAGTTCCGTGGGTATTCCGCCAAGGTCAGCGTCATCGCATCTCTTGTCCCAGGCCTCCACCTCGAAGAATGCTGTGGCGTTCGGGTGCAGGGTTGCGGCAACGTAGGCTTCTAGCTCCGTGGAATCCATCATGTAATTCGGCGCGGTCATCACGGTCCAGGTCCATGCGCCAGGATTCAGGCCGGAAAACTGATTGTATGTTGCGGCGGTAACAGAACCGTGCTTTCCCCTGAATTCCAGCATCCTGTCGGCGCCCATGTCTCCCACGCGGTATCCGGTACCGGGGTCGGCGTCTGTATCCAGGTATATTCTGGCCACGTCCTCGCCCAGAACCTCTGGCTTCACAATCGGACCCACGAATATCGAAACCGGCCTTCCGGCGTACGGCGCGGGGAAGTTCGAGGGAATGGTGGTATTCAGCCACCAGTCCGAGCCATAGGGGTAATCTGCCGTTCCGTCGGCATCCACATCGGCCATGTTGTTCACGCGGCTCTGGGCGTCCGGCGTCCCGTCATTGTTGAAATCGAGCGGAGCTGTATCCACATCATCCGGCACACTGTCCCTGTCGGAATCGACTGTTACCGGACCGGGGGGCTGTGTGGGACCGGGCGATCTTGTGGTGGCCTTCAGCGGAACCGAGCAACCGGACATGAGATTGTTGGCCGTGGATAGGTGCAAGTTCACGCCGTTCCCGTCGAAAACAGCGCCATAGCTTCTGATGTCCACGTTCCTGGTCTGGACAAGTTCCGGGTTGAGCGGAACTGCGGTTTCCCTGGAACTCCAGTCCGAGAAAGCGCCGTCGATTACCAGCCCGCCGGGAATTGCTCCGATGTAACCGCGTTCGTGACTTGCTGATACCGTTTCCAGCGAGACAATGCCTTCCGGTACGTTCACGTCGCCCGGAACCTTCACAGAAAGGCCCATGGTCCTTCCCTGAACGGCTGTTGCGGAAATATCTGCCTGGACCGTGAAGTCCATGTCGGTTCCGGAGGGTATCTCGGTACCCACTGTGAATACCATTCTTGCGGAAGGGCTTACTGTGCTCACTGTCTGGCCGGAACTGTCCAGTAACCTTATCGCAGAAATATCCCCGGGCTGTGCCGTGCCCTCGAGGGAGACGGCTATGCTCTGAACGGTGGACGCACCGCAACTCGAGAGGAATGAAAGGGAAAGCATGTTCTGGTTGATGCCGGACAGTATCTCCGGGGAGAGACTTCTCTGGGTGAGATGGAGCGATGACAAATCATTGCTGATGAAACAGTCCGAGTAATCATGCCATCCGTCCCAGGAAAGTGAGTGAACAAGGGCAGATATGCTGCTGCCATTGGATATTGCCATGCTTGACCAGGGAATCTGCGTCTCCATCATGCTGCCGTTGACCATGGCCTTGCCGGAGGTCATTCTCTCGAAACCGTTCCAGTCGTTTCTGTCCCTGCTGCTTGAGAAAAGGTACTGGGATGTGGAAATGGCACTGCCGCGCCATCCTGCAATCTCGACCATGTAATCGGCACCCATGCCCTTCACCAGGTAACCGGTGTCCGGGTTCAGGTCGGAATCAATGAATATGTGGAAGGTATCCACAAGACCCTGGCTGGGAACGGGTTCGCCTTCAAGCATGACACCTTCGACCTCAATGTTGAACGCAAGGTAGGTTTCCGCATTCTCAGCAACGGTGCATTTCACTATATTGGTGTTGGGGGGTACCTCACTGACAGTGGAAACTACGCCGTCATAATCATTCCAGTCTGTGAAATTGCCATCGATTTTTATTGGATACCTGTCCACGGACTGCGATGACGGATAAAGTATTGGTATTACCAGTAAAAGGGAAATTACAAGAGCGCCGTAAAGAAGCCAGCGTCCGCGGCGCGCTCTCTTGTATCGCGCGGAACGTCTCAAAGTAAGGCCAGTGGGGCCGCCGGAAAGGCCGTTGGTGAGGCCGTTGGTCAAACCGTTTGTCAAGCCGTTGGTGCGGCCCATGCCGTTGGTAAGACCATTGGTCCTGCCCATTCCGTTGGTAAGACCATTAGTCCTGCCCATTCCGTTGGTAAGACCATTAGTCCTACCCATTCCGTTGGTAAGACCATTAGTCCTGCCCATTCCGTTTGTCAGGCCGTTGGTGCGGCCGACCCCATTGGTTCTTCCGCCGAGGCCGTTGGTGCGGCCGATACCGTTGGTCTTTCCACCCATGCCATTGGTTCTTCCACCGAGACCGTTCGTAAGTCCGCCGGTGCGGCCCGGAAGTATGACGGGCGTCTCTTTCTTGATATCCTTGGGAACATCAATCTCAATCAACTCGGCCAGTTCATCGAATATGTCTTCCGGTTCGCCAACATCAAGCCCCCCGATATCCTCGGATTCCAGGGCATCCCCCAGCGAGGTGAGCTCGGCCATTATCTGGTCCTTGAAGAGGAATTCCTTGTCCGCGGAAGTGAAATCCCGGACCGGTTTATCCTGCAGGCGTTTTCTGTCGATTGCTGACTTGACCTCCTTGGTGAAATCGGCTGTGGTGATGCCAGTGGGAATCAGCAGATCAAGCTTGGCCCTGTCATCCGGCAGGATTTTTGCCACCTTCAGCATCTTATGGCATCTTTCGGTTCTTTCGACTTCTTTTGGGCTCGGAGGAGGTGTATCTTCCAGCGAATCCAATTCCTCGGTGAGAATATCGTCGTCCGTTTCCTTCTTCTTCTTATCATCTTCCGCACCGAGGCCAAGGGCGTCGTCGATTGACCAGAGTTCCTCACCCAGGTCTTCCTCATTGACACCCATGTCCGATAGTATCGACGATAGAAGCGCATCGTCGATGTCTTTCGTCTTTGCCGGAAGTTTCTCTGCCAATTTTTTGACTTTCTGGTCCTCGTCAATGACTAGGTCTTCGAGTTCCTTCAGAAGTTCGTCCGGTTTCGGGGCATGGAAGGTTCCGGATTTACTGGCATTCTCGGCGGCCCTCTTGTAACAGTTGGCAGCTTTTTCATGCTCGCCCATATGGGTGAATATCTCGGCTTTTCTGGTCCACACACCGGGATAATTCAGGTCCAGCTTCGTCACCTCATTGAGGGATTTCATTGCCTGTTCCAGATACCCCAACTGCAACTGGATGGTGCCCAGGGCAAACCAGCTGGCGATATCTTCACTGTTTGCCGCCACTCTTTCCTCGAATCTGCCCATCTGTTCAGTAAGCTCGAGTTCCGCCTGAACAGTTTCCTCCTCTTTGAGTACCATGCCGCATTCGTAGCACATGGTCTCATCCACGCTGAGAATTGTTCCGCAAAGGGTGCATTTGAACTCCTTGATCTCATCCCTTGATTCCGGAACTTCAAGACGCTGACTGGGTTTATTCTCCAATCGGTCCTGGAAAGTAAGTACGATTTTTATCTTCTGGGCGGATTTCAGGCCGATACCATTGATGCTGGCAAGCTCATCGACGCTGGCCTCCTTGAGGTCCTCGATGTTTCTGAAACCGGCATCATACAGCACCTTGGCCTTGAGATTACCGATACCCGGAACATTCATCAATTGAGAGATGGCCTTGGTCTTCAGCTGGTCTTCCGGCCTGATGAATCCTTCCTGAACAATGTCGGCCCTGATGTCCTCCAGGGTGCATGGGATGACCAGGTCTTCGATGTACGCATTTTCTGTATCCTCACACACGACAGTAAGAGCCCTGAAGAACATGTTGGACGCGTCATTGAGTTTTCCGCGCATGACCTCGCTGAGACCGAGCGCGAGATACAGAGCCGGCCACTTGGCGCCCAGAGACTCTGCCTTTGCAAAAGATGCCCATGCCTCCTCAGAATTCCCGAGAGTCAGATGAACCTGGCCGTACTCGAACCACAGGGAAGGATTGTTGGGATTCCTCTGAAGCAGAGTCCTGAGCCTGGTCAGTTCGGCCTTGGCAATACTATGATCATCAGAACCTGACGTCTTGCTCCATTTGGCAAGGAAATCTTCGGTGAAACGCTTGTGATTCGAGGGCATGGTTTTTCACTCAAGTAATACTATAAGATAACAATGATGTTGTAATATATCAATCTTCTATCCACATTAATAAATGGTTTATCTTTTGTTTTACATAGTGTAATACACTCATTTGTAAAAATTGTCGCTCAGATGAACGTATGTATGTGGCGCGGTATCACAATCGTATCTTTTTGACCTAGCAGGGTGATTGTTATCGTCATATCCGGGCCTTTCAGGTCATCAAAATCTGGTTTCAGATGCTCGGATGAGAGTCTTTTAAGTAACACCCTGACGAATTTGCCCCTTGCGGCAATCTCCTCCCTGACGGCCTCATTGTACCGTTCGGTGGGGAAGAATCGGATATATCTGCCATCGACTGTTCTTGTCAGCAGGCCCATATCCAGCATTCGGCCGAGGCAGCCGCGAACCATGGACATTGACATGTTAGTGGATGAGGACAGTATGCCGGCATCCGAGCCCGGATTCTGCAGAACCGCTCTGTAAATGGCCAGATTTTTTCGATTGGCCAGGACAGAAAACAGAAGCAGGTTTCCTCCGGAAATCATACCGCGTGGGCAGAAATGCGGTTCCCCGTCAATCAGGAACTCCTGGACATAGTCCGATTTCACCAGGGTATCCAGATGCCACTTGGCGGAGGAACGGGACATGGCCGTTGCATTCGCAATTGCACCGAGTCGGTCACAGGGGTTGCGGCAGAGATGCTGGAATATTCTCCTTCTGTTTGAATTCATCAGAACGCTGGTCGGCTTTGCCCTTTTTTGCTGAACGACGGCGTCACTGGGCCTTATTTCGACCGCGGTCTTCAGTGCATCACCTATCTTCGGCATGTGGCACCTCACTTATCAATCAAATCGTACTCGACAAGTATCTGCATTATGATATAATCCGGGTCAAGAACGCCGATATCCTCCATTGACAGCATATCCACGGTCCTGGTGATGCTGCGCAGTATGCTCGGGGACAGGTTCTTCTTCTTGGAAGCGGGAATAAGGGTCAGAGCCTTCTCCAACTTGGCTGACAGGTCCACCACCTGGCGCGGTGTATCCTCGGCCAGACTGGCCTCCTGTATGATGAGGCCGCTGCCCTTCACAATCTTGTAGGGATGCCAGAAACTGCTGTGGCGGCTGCTCCTGCACTTGATTATCTTCATGTCTCTGTGTTCCGGTGATTCGTGACTCTTGTACCGCAGATGGACGACATTGTCAGCAAGATACATGGGAATTATCAGGTCCTGGCCGGAAAGGTCTCCCATGACGCTGTGTTCCTCCAGGGTGCAGATCACGGTTCCGATCTTCCTTGTCTCCCTCAGAAGGAACGATACAATGTCACGCTGCTCGTATCTGTGGGTAACTGACCAGAGCACCGGCGTCAGCGGGTCAATGACAATTCTTGCATTGTAGCCTTTCCAGTCCTCCACGAAGCCGGATAATTCGTTCTTAATGAAATCGGAAAATTGCTTGCCGCCTGCGTCCACGAACACCATGGCTCCATCATCAATGTAATCCTCGATATTGTCCCAGCCCATCTGGATGACTTCCTTGATGATCTGCTTGGGCTCCTCGTCCAGGGTGATGAATATGGCGTCCTCGCCCTGTTCCAGGCCCCTCTTCAAAAAATAGGTGGCAAAGGTGGTCTTTCCGGCGCCGGAAGAACCGATGACAGCAGTAATCGTGTTCTGATTGATGCCGCCGTCCATCAGCCTGTTCAGGCCGTAAACTCCGCTCTTGATCTTCTTCATTCGACAGCCTCAGCGTCTCAGGGACTCTATCTTTCGCTCCTCTTTTGTGGCCTTTTTGAACTCCCTGTAATGGCTCTTGCACAGATGCACTCTCTTGTCCTCGCCGTCCAGGGTCCAGCCCATTTCTTCCTTGACCTTCTTGCGCGACAGAGAACGTTCGCCGTCCTCATCACAGTCCGATACTCCGCATTTCTCAACGGGTTTTTCATCTCTGTTTGGTCTCATAGTCTCACTATAACTATATCTGGATAGCCCTATTAAAGCCTAACGCAGTAAGGTGCCACAGATTCGAAGCAAATCGCAAGACGTGAGGTAAGAGTTCAGCATTCTGAAATTTTAGATTTTAGATTTTAGATCTTAGATTTGTGTTGATAATATGCAACGCCGTCAATCCGTCGTAAATCTACAATCTACAATCCCCAAATCTACAATCGTCGTAAATCTACAATCCCTAAATCGAAAATCGTTACACTGAATATTTACGACGTAAGGGAGGGTTTATAATCATTGCTGAATTCAGGCAATTGGCTGTAAATGGAAACAATGTTTTTGGGCCAGATAGCGGCAGTCGCCACGGCAGTACTGTGGACGTTCAACTCGCTGCTGTTCACCTCGGCCGGAAAGAAGATAGGCGCCATCAGCGTCAATGCCTACAGAATAGCCATCGCAGTCGGATTGCTGGCAATAACCCACTTGATACTTCTGGGAAGCATTTTGCCCATGGCCACAACGGACCAATGGTACTGGATAGGTCTCAGCGGCATTGTCGGCCTGGGGATAGGGGATTTCGGTCTCTTTTCGGCATTTCTAATAATAGGGCCGCGCAGGTCCGTGCTGATGATGGCGCTGTCGCCCATATTTGCCGCCATCGCGGCATTTCTCCTGATGGGCGAGGCACTTTCAGCCTTCGCAATGCTGGGCATCGGAATAACGTTGTTCGGTGTCATGGTGGTACTGCTGGAGAGGGAAGACAGGACCGGAGAGATACCGGTCACCGGCAAACTGAAGGCCTGGGGAGTGTTCCTGGCACTGGTGGGCGCAGTGGGGCAGGGTCTGGGCCTTGTCTTCGCCAAGATGGGGATGCTGCTGTACGAGGATAACGCACTGCACCCGTTATCGGCGACTCTGATACGGATGCTGCTGGGGGCATTGTTCGTCTGGTTCATTGTACTGGTGTTGGGGAAATTTCCCGAGATACGGAAGGCGATAAAGGACCGGCAGGGGATGAAGCATACCGCCGCAGGGGCGTTCATAGGCCCGTTCATCGGCGTAACGTTGTCCATGGTAGCGGTCACATACACCCACGCAGGAGTGGCGCAGACACTCATGTCCCTCATGCCGGTGTTCATCATCCCCGTGGTATGGCGGCTTTACGGCCAGAAAACGAGCTGGGTGGGGATTGCCGGGGCCGTGGTGGCCGTCATCGGGGCAGCGGTGCTGTTTTTAGTATAGATAGTCTTGACATCCCCGCCCTCACAGGCGAGGCATGCCCAATGGTAAGTAGTGAAAAGTGATCGAAGTGAATAGTGAAAAGTGACGTCGGGAGGTAAATGATGAAAGAATCTGTACTCAAGGACAAAAATACTCAGTTTTTCATTTTTCACTATTCACTATTCACTATTCACTAAAAAAGATTGATAAAACAGCATACTGGAAGCATCAATCTAAAATCTACAATTTAACGAGCAAACTTCAGAATACTGAACTCTTACGCCCAATGCCATAATCTAAATATACCATGTTCGTTTTCCAGTGATGTCCGTGGCATGAGAATGCCGCGGGAGAACGCGCAAAGGGCCCGTAGCTTAGCCCGGTGGAGCGTCTGGCTCATAACCAGATGGTCGTCGGTTCAAATCCGGCTGGGCCCACTTTCTTTTCCGTGCGATTTTTAAAAATGAAAGTGGGCTACAGTGGTTTGCCAGGCCATCACAATTTGCACAAAATCCGTTTCATCGCCTGCGGCACACAGGCGATTACGTCCGTCGCCGTAAACGAGTACACCAGGCTGTCAAATGCAGTGTCGCCGGCCGCGCCGGAAATATACGCACCCATTCTCGCCGCCTCGTACGGGCCGACGCCCTTGACCATGAGCCCTGCCACGATGCCTGCCAGCACATCACCGGTACCGCCCACGGTCATGCCCGGATTTCCCGTGCGGTTGAGTTTGTGGTGCGTCCCGTCCGAGATTATGTCTGTCGGCTGTTTGAGCAAAACGGTGGCGCGATATTTTTGGGCCAGTGCATCCACGCTCTTCGGCGATATTTCCGAGCCTCCCAGTGTGGCGAATTCACCTGCGTGTGGGGTGAGGACCGCCGGAACCTTGAACTTCATCGATTTCGGTATTGCGTGCAGGCCGTCGGCATCAATCACCAGCGGTTTTTTTAATTTGCCGACAAATTCCGCAACTGCCTTCATGGTGGCGCTGTCACGGCCCAGGCCGGGACCGATGAGAATTGCGTCCGCGTCCGTGGCATATTCAGCAAGGTTTTTCAGATGCCCGGTCGCCAGGATTTTTCCTTCCAACGGTCGTACTATGAAGTTGGGGCTGTAGGATGAGATTATGGCAGCGCTGGATTCCGGTGCGGCGATGGTCACCAGATCGGCTCCGATTGCGTGGGCGGCGAATGCCGAGAGGGCCGGTGCGCCAGCGTACGGGCCGCCGCCGATTATCAGCAATCGGCCGTTCTGGCCCTTGTGGGAATTGCGCGACGGAATGGGATAATGAACGAACTCCCCAGGCCCGGTGTAAAGGGCCGCATCCGGTGGGATTCCGATGTTCGCAATGATTATCTCGCCTGAATTATCGGCGTTCATGCCTTCCTTTGCATCGTGGAACGTGACTGTCGAGTGAGGCTTCACAGCGAGATTGGTACCCAGACCTGTTGGGACATCCACCGATATTATTTTTGCTTCGGAACCGTTAATCTCGCGAATCCAGGACGCATACGGTTCCCTGGGCTCCGAACGGAGGCCGGTGCCAAGCATGGAATCGATAATCACTTTGAAACCGGATGAGATGGGTGTGCTGGCGTCCAGAAATTTCACCGATTTCGGAAGTTTGCAGAGATTGGATTCGAAAAGCCTGCTCCTTGATGGGGCACGGTGGGTCAGAAGTACGATTGTCACATCCAGCCCGGCAAGTGCAAGGTGCCGCGCGGCGACCAGTCCGTCGCCGCCGTTATTTCCCGGACCGCAGATTACCAGTATCCTGTCCTTTATTTTCATGCCCGATACATGACCGGCAACCGCTTTGCCGGCATTCTCCATCAAGTCTGCGGTGGAAACGCCCAGTGCAGCGGCATTGATGTCCAGTACTCTGGATTCCGACGGATGCATCATTCTTTTTCCTCCAGATAAATATTCAGTATCTTCTCGTAAAGCTTGAAATCCTCGCTGGCAGCGAAGGAATTGACAACATCGTCGGGCAGATTTTCCAGCATATCGTCCATTATCTTCAGGAGCTTGGCCAGTTCTTCCCTGTGTTGTGTTTGAACGCCGGAGATATCACCAGATGCCTCTGCGGATTTCGCCATCTGGCCTTCCACCACCTCAAGGGCGGATTTCATCTCACGGTGACGACGCTCATACTCGGTGGCCTTTTCCATCAGTTCGGCCAATCGCCTCTCCAGCGAAAGTTTCTCCTCAAGGGTACTGCCCAATTCCTTCTCCAGACTTTTCAGCCTTGCCGAAAGACCGTGAGTCGCCATTGTCTCGACAATTTCCGAATCCGGGACGCGCCGTGAAACATCGATCGTCAATCGATCCCGCAACTTGGTCAGCGGGCGATATTCGGACTGGAAATGGCAACCCCTAATGCTGACAAGGCCGATTTCCAGGACGCCGCCGGATGTCCTGATGTCAATGATGCCGTCGAACAGTTCCTCGAAGGCGGCATTTATCATGGATTCATGGGCATCCCTTTCCATGAGCACGAACGTCGTGAAATTCCTGTCAACAAGCTTGGCATTGATTGACTGGGCAAATGCGTAAACGCCCCCCATGTCGAACAGCCTGATTGCCTGGGACAGAAGTTCCATGACAGCCAGGGATGAGAACTGGTCGCTAATCTTGCTGAGTGCCGTGTCCAGGCCAACACCGAGATGGGTAAGGTCCCTGGAGGTCCGTATGACGCCCTGGTCCATCTCCATTCCGAACACCTTTGCGCTCTTCTGGCCGTACCACTCCACCACCTGGAGAAGCCCCCGGTCTATCAGTCCCTTGCGGCTCAGTCCCTTTTCAGACATCCATTCCCCGATTGTGTCGGTGTCCATTGAGGACAGGGCCAGCAACAGAGCATTCCCTTCCTTCTGTGCCTCCATCACCACTGGTTTAACGTAATCCGAAGGCACCATTGAACTGGGTATCCACACAAGGAAAGAATGACCGACAGGCAAACCGCCGGGCGAAAGTGACTCAATGCCCAGCAATCCGAGTATGGCTTTTTCATCGCCATGGTCGTAATCGATGACCAGGGGCTGAGTGTCCCCGCTCCCGGATATTTCCATGCCCCTCTGGGTGATGGACAGGTTCAACCTGGCAGGGCTGTATGCGGTACCGGACAGATGCGCGACTCTGAAAGTGGATTGAAATCTACCATGCAGTTCCGTTCTCTCGATGAGCATGGTACCGTCGAATATCTCCTCCAGCATTCTGGTTTCTTCTTCCGGGTGCATGAGCGGGTTGAGCAGCACCAGACCCGTACATGAATGATTTTTTAATTTGGCTCGGACTGAATTCAGAAACTCGTGGACCCTGTCAAATCCCTCTGTAATTATGGTGGGAGAGGCCATCTCCAGTACCAGACGGACATGGGTATGGTTGCTGGCCATTTTCAATGCCATGTCTATTCCGACTGCAAGATTGGTGAGGTCATTGGAGACCTTCAGGACATTGCCGGAAACATCGATGCTGGTGACCCTCTTCGTGAACCTGGAATACCAGTCCACGAATATCAGCCGTCCGTCGGACTCTAACTTTGACACATCCAGACCGAGTGATTCCAGACCACGCTTGATGCTTTGAACAGGGCATACGGTGCAGACCTATATGGCGCAACCGCCCCTCTGAAGGCCCTCCATCAGATACAGGGAAGCCAGTATTTCCTTCTCAACGCCGGCCGGCCCCTCGAGCAGAACAGTAACGTCCTTTTTCAGACCGTCCCTCAGAAGCCTGTCGATGGGTGCACAGCCGAAAGCGGTGGAACTTGAATCCGCGCCGCCGGATAGTCTGGCTGTGATTCCGATTTCATCGGGTATGGGGCCGTAGGTTTCGAGAATTTGATTCACGAATGACTGGGATAATCCGAGTTTTTGGATTGCATCGGAGAACATATTCAGTGCACTGTCCACCGTGATATTGTCCGCGAAATCAATGTTAATCAGGTCATCGGAAACTGATTTAACGGCATCACATTGCCTGAGGTGAGCGAGCAGAACGGCCGCCCCCATGCCGGCATCCTGATGGGCTTTTGCCATCACAGTTGTGAATATGGCACAGATTGTTCCGATGTCTTCGGGAGTTCCTTTGTCAGCTTCCTGCGCCATTGTTCCGATGGAAAAAATGTCTGGAAAGGCTTCCTTCACAGAGGCTAGTTCTCTGGAATCATGGGCCTGGGAAAAACGGGATATGGCTTCAGCCACCCGGCGGTTTGATTCAGCGGTGCCCTCGAATACTTCCAGATAGTCCCGCACGGTGAAAATCAGAGACGCAAGCCCAAACTGGGAAGCGGGACCGTCGATTATTCTTTCGGCGTTGACATGGAGTTCGGGACTGACATCCAGCTCTGCTATTGCAGGTTTCTCTCTCTTGTTGGCAAAAATGACATTAGAGATGTTGAGTTCGAGCAGTAGCTCTCTGTTTTCCTGGAATATGATTTCCAGCAGTTCCGCAAGCAGGCTGACATTTGTCGCCATGGTACCCCCTGTCTGCCATTCCGGGTTCAGAAGACCTTGGAATCGGCAGACACGTTTATCCCGCTGGAGGTGATGAGCATGGGATGCTTCATCGTATCATGCTTGGTGAACCTCATCTTTCTGACGGTTATTGTCCTTCTGAGCTCGCCCTTCATGTCCTCCAGGCCAAAAACAATGAAAGAATCCGCGATGAACTGCTCTATGCCGTATCTGGTCAGCTGGCCGTTCTCTATGGATTCTGTTATCAGAAGTGAGGTGATGTCCCTTTCCCTCAGGAAACCGGCGAATTTGAAAAGCTCCCTTCTCAGGATGCCTGGCGAGTCCTCGTAGTACAGACCGACAGCCGTCACCGAATCCAGCGCGAATCGTTTGGCACCGGTGAATTCCATGAGATTTTTCAGAAGGACTATAAGTGCTCCGAAGCCGATGACGCCTTCCTCCTCGGAGGTATTCACCCTGCGCCTTACTTCGCCGAGGTCCAGGAGGATAAATTTACCCTCTTCCTCGTACTTCGTGATGTCCATACCGTATGAGCTCATGGCCCGCAGGATGTTCTCCCTGGGTTCCTCAAGTGTGAGATATATGCCAGTTTCGTCCTTGTCCTTTACACCGTTGTAGATGTAATGGAGCGCCATCAAACTCTTGGCGCTGCCTGCCGGACCGCTAACGAGGTTCACGGTATTTTCCGCGAATCCGCCGCTTATCAATTCATCCAATCCCGGAATTCCTGTCGGTACTCTGCTCTTTATCATGTCGTCACCATCGTTGTGTTATTGGTCAATCTGCGAATCTGATTTATGACTTCCTCGGTTTCTTCACCCAGGAAAAATGGGAGCACTGCTTTCAGCCGTGCAGTGAGCTTTACCACTTCTTCCGGGGCCAGGTTGTCGATGTCGATGCCGAGGTCCCGGCCCTGTTTGGAGAGAACATAGATGCTCATCCTGCCTAGCGAACTGCTTTCCAAGGCCTTCAGAACACCCGCGCCCAAATCGTTCATTTCAATCTCCCAGTATGCCCAACCTGCTCAGCTCTCCCAATATCAGCTGGGCTCTATCGTCCTCGAAGCATGTTTTAACTGATGTCGAAACCATCACCTGGGCGGTTGCCTTTCCAAAGGCCGTGACCAGGCAGGTGTTAAGACTCTCAAGTGATTTAGATGGGTCCGTTTTGTCGAAGTCGCTCTCACCCATCTTGAGGATGTTTCTTGCCATCTGTGGACCTATTGCTTTTCCAAGGGTTCTGTACAATTCTCTGTATATCCGTTCTGCGGATTCTGCATCTAATACGTTCAAGTGATGCCCCCACGCTTTTACATGATAATGTACTTTTGATATATATAACTAGTGATAAAATGGTGGGAAAAATGCTGGGAAAAGTATTTCAACACAGTTACATTCTGGAATCCCTGCATAAAGGGCTCATGGTCTAGCTGGTTACGCTGCCCGGGGGAATACCCGACGGCGCTGCAAAGGACGTCTCCTTGACATGGAGAAGATCTCCAGTTCAAATCTGGATGGGCCCACTTCCAATTTTTCTTTTTATTGCTCGCTGCGCTGGGTCACCCTCCAAAAAGAAAAAGAAGGATAAACAAGAAAAACTCGGGTGACCCTGCTCGCTCGCAATGTTTGGTGAACATCAGTGTTCCTTTCACTTGAACCGGGGGATTTTTCTATAATTTGACCACAAGTTTTATTAGCCCGCTAATAGATATATGTATGGTGATTGAAAATGAACATAAGCGTGGAAGTAACGGGAAACCTGCTGAAATACCTGGACTCGAAGGTTCATTCCGGCTTCTTCAAGAGCCGGAGCGAGGTAGTACGTCAGGCAATACGTGAGATGATCCAGCAGGATTTGGCCGGACAGCTTGAGGCAAAAGGCATTACGATAGACGAAATAGAATCTGTAAGAGAGGAAGTTTCCGCAGAACTTATCGAGAGGAAATATGGCAAAAATCGTAAGCATAAGAGTGATAATTGATACTAATATTTTCTTTTCATCGATATTTTATCCAGATGGAAATGAACGTCACCTCTTTGAATTGGCGGACAGAGGCTTATGGCAGATTATTATCTGCGACTATGTGTTTGACGAGATCCAGCTTGTTCTCAAAAGGAAGGGAATCGAACCAAGCTTGGCAATAGATTTACTGGATACTTACCAGAACATAGTTCATATGGACCTGGACCCTGAAAAATACCATGAAACTCTGGAAGAAGCCACCCGGCTTGTTTCCGATAATAAGGACAGGCCAGTTTACATTTTTGCCAAACAAGAAATGGAGAAAGACGAGGAAACCTATCTTGTGAGCGGCGATAAACATCTGAATACACCAGAAATAAAGAAAACCTTGGACAACAGAGTTCTTAAAACCAGAGAATTATTCAAATTGATGAAAGTAAGGTAAAATATTATCAAGCGTCCCGAGCAGATAGGGAAGCCGCAAGCGAATAGTTTTTAAAGTTCTGTGCCCCTCACCGTCTGCTAATATGTGCGGGAAGTGTATTCACAAACGGAGAGTTATTGTTCAACCATCATTCCCCAACAACCAGCTATCAACCCGACCCAGGCGGAAGACGGTGGTTAAACGCCAGGAATGGAGGGAGGAAGAATCCAGCGCATATTTTGGAGTTCCAGCCTCCGCGATTTTCACGCCCTTCGACATTCCCAACCCGACGGACAACGCGCCCTCGTTATCCCATGCCATCCAATACTCAGACGCCGGCGGTTACGCGCCAGTGCCATGAATAAATAAGAATCAATAAAAGGAAGTGCGACGAATACGTCTATTGCTTATACCAGCAAGTATTCTACCAGCAAACGTCAACAACAATCACACGCTTCCAGGCATTTTTACCTTTATCCTCAACAGACTTGAGCCCTGATTCAGTGTGATTTCCGTAATCCTCTTTTCGCACAACTCTTTTAATTGTTCCAATGTCAGGGATATTGAGATCACTTTCATGAACAGGAAAATAAAATGATATTTAATCAAAGTTGCTTCCAAAATATCAAAAATCAAAATCATGCGCGATAATTTTTCAATGACACATGTGTCAAAACATGTACGTTCTAATTAAAGCGTATTTGCAGGTCTATAAAAATGTTTTGTGAGCTTGCTCAGAATAGAACATTATGCCACTACGAAAATGTCAGCTCATCCTGACATTTCAGGATAGGAGGTGAAATCATAAAAACAACAAAAAGTATTCTCTCTATAGTGGTGGCGTTATCACTGCTGGTCATCTGCTTTTCCGGCGTGCATGCGGAAACCGTGGAAGAGCCTTCCGAGGACGTCTGCTGTGAAGGACAAGTGTCCGAGCCATGGATGAATGGATTAATGATTGCTTGGGGTCTTAGAATGCGGGCCGACCTTGGAAACTGGACACTGGGCGAAAATCCGCTCGGAATCGGAATGAGGGACGGACCGGATGGCTGGAACCCTGGTGAAGACCCGCTCGGAATCGGAATGAGGGACGGACCGGATGGCTGGAACCCGGGCGACGACACCGAATAATGGCATCTAATCCCAAACACTCATGCCACATCTGACAGGTCTTGCATCTCCAGGAGTATCTGCTTCGAAGCGTCAGAATCTCCGATATCCCTGGATATATGCAAGGCCTTTTTATATAATTTCATTGCCTGCTCCGTCTTCTCCACCTTTCTCATGGCCTGACCGAACTTGAAGTATGATGTCATCAATTTTCCCTTATCCTTGAGCGCTTCCAGGATTATCCTGACCTCCCTAAAAGCATCGGTCCCTTCCTTGTGCTTTCCTCTCAGAACCTTGATGCTCGCCATATTTAATTTCACTGTGGCTATCATCCGTCTCTCTCCCAGTTTCTCAAACAGGAACAACGCTTCCTCGAGGTATTCGGAAGCCTGAATAAAATTCGGCTTGTCTATGTAGACCGCTCCCGCATTGGACAGGGCGTAAGCCAGAACACGTACGGAACCGCTTTTTCTGGATAAGGAGATTGCTCTATTGTACGTTTCAATTTCCTCATTCAAACGTCCGAGTTCGCTCAATGTCCACCCGATACGGGTCAGTATCTTCGACGCCATGTGCTCGTTCCCGCTGGCAAGGGCGATATTCAGGGCCTCATCATAGCGCTTCAATGCCCATTCGAAATTACGGCCTGTGTGGGATATGTTTCCCATGCCGTAAAGCGCCTGGGCCTGTTGTTTCTTGTCGTTCGTTCCTATCGATATCGTCCAGGCCTTTTTATAATGCACCAGCGCCTGTTCCGGGACGCCCAACCGTTCGTAGATTGCGCCCAGGCGATAATTCGCTTCCGCCTCGATGGGCGCTTCATCGTGCTTGGACGCCCATTTCAGTATAACCCTAAACACCGCCTCGGCTTCCTCGTACATGTTTCTGCGCAGCATTATCTTCGCGATGCCGACCCTCGCCTTCATGGCGATGCGCATGTCCCCCCCGGGTTCGACCAATTCGATGGCCTGTGTGTAATTCTCCATGGCGGAATCCATCTCCCCGATGAACGCCAGGGCCGTACCCTGGGCATGGAGCAGGAGCGCCCTTTCGTCGGGCCCGATGTCAAGGTCGCTGCATAGGAGCATGGTCAAAAGCCTGGCAAGATATTCCTTGTTATCGGTATTCAGGATGGTGTCCATCTTTGCGATCATTATCTCGGCAGCGCTGTCCGCACGACCGGCATACAGAAAATGATGGACTGCTTCCATTTGACTTGAAATCTGAAGATTTTCAAGGTAATATCTTGCGGCTTTGGAATGGTACTTTTTCATTTCCGACCCGGACAGTTGCCTGTAAAACGCATCTTTCAACACATCATGCAGAATGATGAAATCGTCCTCCGACCTTTTGAGTATGGATTTATTGAAAAGATTGACAAGTGCTGGCTTGTAAGAACGCAGCGCATGTCTTTCGATGGGAAAACGGAATACGGAAATGAATTTCAGAACATTGATTTCTTCCCCGGTCAATGCGGTCACGAATTCCTCGGCGATGAAGCGCTCTATGTCCATGTGACCATTCGATTTTTTGCCGTGAACCAAAAGCTCAATGAAAAGCGGGTGCCCGCCGGTTTGTGCCATGATGGATCCAATGCGCTCTTCCGGAATTTCGAAGGACCTTGCCAGAGATAACATGCCGGGTTCTTTCAGGCCCTCAAGCGTTATTTCAAGGACGGTATTGTCAATCGCCGCGGCAGACATTTCGTAGAACGGTTCCACATTTCGCCCCAGAATTATCAATTTGACGCCGCCAGTTTCGTCAACAACCTTCTTGAGCATTGTGAAGAATATTTTCAGGTTCGCATTGATGTTCTGAAAATTATCGAATATCAACATCAGTTTCCGGCCCGAGAATATTCTGGAAAGCAGATATTCTAGCTCGTATATTTCAATCTCGGGGTGTTCATCCAGGTAACTTTTTAATTCGGGCATCCCGATTTTTCCGAAGGAATTTGCCAGAAATTGCACCAGGGGACGCAACGAACACCAGGGATTGATATTGAAGAAATGAACACTGTAATTGAGAGATATCTCATCCATCAAATTGGCCACCAGGGTTGATTTGCCGATCCCGGGCATTCCCTTGATTATCAATGTATTGGACCTGTCAGAATTCAACCATTGGCGAATACTGGCAATTTCCGATTCACGGCCGTGAAAATGTTTCCCGTCGGTATCTTTTTTAACTTGCTTTCCGACCAATACCTCTCTCTCGGTTCTGTTTTTAATGAATATCCGACAGTCAAATGGTTCTTCAAGCGGGATACTGAATAGAATATCGTCAAGATGAAATTCACCGAGAAACCTTCTTTGAATTTCTTCAGGGGTCCGGGTAGACATCTGGCCATGAATATCAATCACCCGGAGCTTTGTGTTCAGCAATTTGGTTCTGATAGACCTGGCTTCTTGCTTGCCCTTCATGGTAAGGTAATAAATAAAACGCTTTTGCCTGATGCCCGGAATATGGGCCTTGATATTATTGACTAGTTGATTATCCATCAGGGGCTGAATGGCCCGGGGAAAATTACTTCTGGCCACATCCACGGCTGTTGCAATCCCTATCTGGGTGAGTTCAAAAGGACCATCTCTTTCCCCATCATAGGGCGGAAATCTATCAAGATAAATGCATATTCTCTCGGATACGGTTACCAACCTTAATTTCGTTTGGGCCACGCATTCCATATTGATGTTCGGATATAAATATGTATTAAATTGTCATAAATATTCAGTGAAATGAAGCAATAACGATTGTAGATTTTAGATTTTCGATTGTAGATGTATTGGCGATTGTAGATTTAGTGATATGTGATAAATGAAAAACTGAGTATTTTTGTCCTTGAGAACCAATTCTTTCACCATTTACCTCCAAACGTCACTTTTCACTATTCACTT
>VMTD01000143.1 GCA_013791785.1 Methanobacteriota archaeon | reverse complement strand
TCTCGATTCCCAAAATACAAAAATCCTATGGGGCAAACTTCAGAATGCTGAACTCTTACTTCCCAACACAAATCTAAAATCTAAGATCTAAAATCTAAAATACGGTTGGGCATTCTGCCCGCACAAATCTAAAATCTAAGATCTAAAATCTAAAATACGGTTGGGATTTCCCTGCGCACTTTATTATATCAATAGTTCTATTTCATAGATTGTGAGAATGGGTGTTGCATGAAGATTAAAAGTCTCAAGCAAATATTGCACTGGCTTTTCCTCTCTGTCGGAATCATTTCATTGTTATTGCTGATTTTTTCTGTTGTAACCTACACGAACTATGCCAGAGAAGGGTACGGCCTTGATATATCGGTCACGGAGGCCTGGCTCAGCGAGGACAGAATTGTGTTTAGGCTGCAGGTGGACAACCCCGGCGGCCTGGAATTGTACCTTGATTCGGGAAATCTGACCCTGGCTGGTAATTCATACCCGATTGAATTCGAGCCAATCCGCATCAAGGCGGACAATGTTACCATGGTCATAATTTCAACAGTGATAGGCCAGCCAGACCTTGACCGATTGGCGGAGAATGGGATGACTGACATATCGATGAATCTCACCATAATTGTGCCGGACCGCTATGCAACCACAGGAATCAACATCTCCGCCAATGATGTGGAGGTGAGACCATAGACACGATTCGCAGGGAACCGGAGAACGATTCCGTTGATGCATTCGGCGACCTCTGGACCCACCAGGAGGAGCAGGAATACGAATTCGATTATTCCAGGTATAATTCCATCCCCTGGGTGCTTATCAAGACTCTCTTCGCGGTGACCATGATGTCCCTGGTCTACATGCTCTACGCGCTGAAGGAACTGCCCTGGGGGTTGTTTGGCTCGGTCATCGGAATACTGATACTGGTCATGACCCCGTTCTTTGCCGGTTTGATACTTGGCTTCACTTTCGAAAATCCGAAGCTGGCCCTGGCATTCTCCACATTTATCGGTTTCGTGTCCATAGGGCTCGGCATGCTCATGATGATGCTCCCGAAAATCCTGGGGCTGGCCGAGTATGGTCCGGATTTCATGAAGGACGTTTGGTTCTACGGATTTTTTATACCGTTTCTCGTGACCATATCCTTCGTGCCGACAGGGGCCATGGTCTCGGTATCCACAAATGTGTACGATTGATTATTTTGGCTTGCCGATGCCCCGGTACACAAATCCGGCGCTTTCGATGTTTTCTTTTCGGTAGAAGTTCCTGCCGTCAATCAGAATCGGGGTTCTCATCGAGTCTTTTATTGCGGCGAAGTCCAGGTCCTTGTATATGTCGTGTTTCACGGCCAATATTATCGCGTCAGCATCAACGAACAGACCCTCGAGTTCCTTCACGAAAGGTCTCTCAAATTCTCTAACCAGATGGTCGTGCATGACAGGTTCGGCCCCGCGTTTCTTCAGTTCATCAAAGAATGTCTTTGATGGCGAGTTTCTTGTGTCATCCGAGTTCTCCAGGAATGCAACACCCAGGATGACTATCTTAGCACCTTCGAGCTTCTTTTCAGCATTTTTGAGGGTCTCCTCAAGCATATCAACTGTGTGGATAGGCATGTAATCGTTGAGGTTCCGGCTGTCAATGATTATCTTCGGTTCAAACTTGAACGTGCCGTAGGTATCGAGGCCGTACTTGAACAGCCAGGGATCCTTGGGAAGGCAATGTCCGCCCACGCCGGCGCCGGGAAAGTGCATGTTCCGGACTGGATTGGTAGAAGGGTTGGAAGGGTCGTTCGGCAGCGTGTTAACGAGTTCCCTGACGCGGTACACATCCACGCCCAGGCTCTCGCAGGCAATGGCGACTTCATTGGCGAAGGCTATGTTCACGTCCCGATAGGTGTTCTCGACTACTTTCGAGACTTCGGCGGTAAGCGAATCCGTCGGATGCAGGGGCGCTTTCACGATATTGGCGTAGAGCTTCATTGCTATATCGGTACTTTGTTTATTGATTCCCCCGACAATTCTCGGCAAGTCCGTAATATTTTTCAGAAGACGGCCGACCATGACGCGCTCGTAGGAAAATGCCAGGTAGAAATCCTCTCCCGCCTTCATTCCAGAACCCTTTTCAAGAATCGGCCTGACCATGTGTTCAGTTGTACCGGGTGCCACGGTGGATTCGATGACCACCAATGCGCCCTTTTTTATTAGCTTCGAAATGGTCAGACTTACCTCTTTCAGGGACTCGTACCTCGGGATGTGGTCCTCGTCCGTTGGGGTCTGAACATCGATAAGAACAGCATCGGCATCCTTCACAACCGAATAATCGTCAACAACTTTGAAAGTTCCCTTCTTGTGAACCCTCTGAAGAAGTTCCTCCAGGCCGGGCTCGTCGCCTCCTATGGGGTTCTTCCCCTGGTTGAGCCAGTCAATCTTCCAGCCGGAACGTTCCGACCTTCTCTGAACTCCTGTGACCTGGAATCCATCAACATCCGCGAACAGTGCCGCTGCCGGAATTCCGACATAGCCCATGCCAATTACAACTATTTTCATAGGTATCTGGTGTGAGAAAGAGTAATATATATTTAAGCTTTTTATGTAAGTGGTCAGCCTTCAGAAGTTAATATTCAGCAATAGCTGGTTTGATTGCCCGATTGTCTATTGTAATCTGTTCCCGCTTCAGTTATATCAAAAATCCATAATTTATTGTCAGAACTATCTGAAATAACAGTGGGGAACTTGGGGATACGGACCACTTACCGTTGTAAGAGGCTTCACGTCAGTGACCTCTTACCTTTTTATGCAAGCGTTCAGGCTTCTGACTTTGTAAATTTGTTAGTTGTTGCGCAAACTACCAGCCTCTTAAGTGGCTGATGTTTATTGCAAGGCTGGAAGTTTACGTGTGTAGGCCATGCACCTAATTTATCAAAGCCTATTCGCTTTGATTGCATATGCAAGAATCTGTACACGATGCATGGCAGGTCATGCATATGAGCATGGCGGATTCCCCACAATATGCCCGTCCGTCAATTATCCAATTGAAAATTACCAAATTTAAAATAGCCATCCGTCAATTATTAAATTGAATTTTTTTTGCATCCTGATGGTTGAAAACCTAACATTATAGTAATTGACTCTCAAATAGTATAAATATCATTTCAACTATTGGGTGATATGAAAATTAGGTGGGCTGGGTAAACGAAGGTGTTTAAATGAAATTAAAGGTAAAGCTGGTTGCGGGTTTTCTGGTTGTAGCCCTGGTGTTGGTTGCCATCGGTGGTCTGGCATTGATAAACCAAGAGAAAGTGAGAAATGTCAAAGCAGAGGTCGATGACATTCGCGCTGAACAGGATGATATGGTAGAATTCGAATCCAGCATCTATAATGAACACGCCGTAGCCTTAAGGTGTTTTACCACTTTCAGACCGGTTATTGTGGATGCTTACATAGAAAATAAGACTGACATGAACGCCGCCAATTCAATCACCGCTACCGCTCTTTTGGCCGGTTTCCAGGAGAAATCCACAACTAGTCCGTTACATGTTGAGATTGTCTCAGATTTCACCAAGGTCCGAGATATACTGGGCCAGGCCCACAAATGTTTCGTAGAGAACTCGACCCTGTATGCGGATTATCAATTAAGTCAGGATGATGTTGATGATATTTTAACCGCGCTCGGTGCCATGTTGGATGATGCAATGGATGACCCGGAGCATGGTATAAAATCCATAGTGGAACTGATGGACTCCAGAACCCTTGCCCTCGAAGAGGACGAGGCAGCGGCTCTGGCCGTTCTCAATAGTTCAATCCTTCTCGGTATTTTTATCGCCATCAGCCTGGCAATCGGTATCGGTCTGATACTCTCAAATACCATGACCTCGCGCCTTTCCGACATGATTGCCGCTGCAAGAAGTATCAAAATGGGCAATCTGGATGTTTCGGTCAATGAAGCGGGAAGCGACGAGATAACAGAACTGGGGAAGGCGTTCAATCAGATGATAATGAGCGTTAGATTGGTGGCCGGAGATATGGGGATGACTGATAACGAGGATGCACACAATGATGAAATCTCCGATACCAGTGTTGGGGAACATGGGAATTGAGGCACATGTCATACTTTCAGGAGGTGGGATTACAGTGACGAATGAATACGCAGATAAGATAGAGAAACTTCTTTCTCCGCTGGTGGGTGACCTCATGGCGAAAATGGCCCTGAAATCACAGTGTAAATCTCTGGGAATCGTGCCGGAGGACATTGGCCTTCAGCACCTGCAACCACTTGCCACGAAAATTGGTTTTGCCCTGGCCATTCACGGCCACAGAGAAAAGGCTGAGAATATCGTTTCGATAATCAACAACATGTCATCTGACGTGTTGGAAAAGAGGGGAAAGGTGAAGGGCACTATACTGTCCAGTCTAATTGATATTGTGGCTCTGAAATGGGGTGCCGGTCTGGCCCAGGATCTGAAACGGATTACCGGGCACACCGAGACCTTCAAACCGGGCACATGGCACACCCTCATAATGTTGGAAAGCACGCTGGGACACATAGAATCATCAAAAGCACAGGGCGGAAAATTCCCGAGTTACGACATCGGGTATCAATTGATGTCCAATCTCAAGTTTGATAATGCCCGGTACCTTTTTGCAGACAGTGAGAAAAGCACCTTAGATACAATTTCCAACCTCAAGCTTATTCTGGAACTGAACGAGATGAGGGTTGATAAGAAAGGCGATAAGGAAATCAACTTCAGCTATGGGGAGGAAACAACCCAGCATTTCAACCAATTTCTTATGGGCCTGTGTGACGGAATTCTAAAACTGAGGGACAAAACTGGAAAGGCTGTTTTGAAGCACTCGTCAGCCTCCTCCACGGTGATATCGATACAATTCTATTGATTTTTCAGCGGACTGCACCCACACCACTTATCAGGCCAGGCAGAAAAATGTAGCTGAAATATGGGGATGTCCATTCTTGCCCCTCTCTGTCAGGGCGGGGAGGTCAAAGGCACCCAATCATCCCGGGGGTGTGGGCGACCATGGCGCTCTCCTGCCAGGGGATATTTTGGGCGGCTGGCTGGGACAAGTGGCCGGTTGGCCGGTGCCGTAGTCCTGGGGGCGGAATGAGCGGACGCGGTTCTGTATTGAGTAGGCCGGAACCAGCCTCTAAGTGGTCAGTCGGAACCAGCCCTGGAGCCGGGTTGGATGCCGATTTATGCTAACCCCGCCCTCACAGGGTAAGTATTCAGTGAAATGAAGCAATAACGATTGTAGATTTTAGATTTTCGATTGTAGATGTATTGGCGATTGTAGATTTGGGGATTGTAGATTTTAGATTTACGACGGATTGACTGGCCGAAGTGATTAGTGAAAAGT
>VMTD01000089.1 GCA_013791785.1 Methanobacteriota archaeon | reverse complement strand
TAGTTAAAGGGCTCCCCGGGCCCCTATCTGTTGCTGGCAAATGTGAAATAAACTGAGTGACAAGTCTCAATCAATGAATAATCGTCATTCAGTGTGAAACGGTTAGGATGCCCCCGGCTTTAGCCGTGGGGAGCCCTCACTAATCATAAAAAAATTCCTCAAAATCTTCCCCACTTGGACATCCCCAAATTCATGTCAAAGTTAAAATGAATGTTAATATTTTCTAGCATGCGATAAAGTATTATCCTTCGCTCAATTTCTCTCAATTCGCCCAATCATGGAACTTATCCAGCACATTGCCGAAAATGACCAGACTGCCGATTGCAATCAGAACAACCGTGAGTATTGCGGAAAAACAAAAAAGGCGGGACGTTCGCAATATAACAGCAATCAATCCGACACCGATACCGATTAGGATGAATACCAGGCCGTTCCTGAGCCTTTCCGCGTCCATGGTCAATTCATATTTCTGCTTGTTTTCAAATCCGCTGGACCATTCTGTTTCATAAATATCTTTGGTGAATCTCTTTCGACCCAATACTATAGCTGGAGTCTGTTCGACACCTCGGAAATAAGCACGAATCCCGTGCCAGAAGTTCTTTGTATCGTATATTTTCAATTCCCTACCCTCTGATATGGCCAGCTGTTCAAGCTGGGACAGGAATTTCTTCTCGGTTTCCGTGAACCCGAATACTCCCTCTTTAACAATGTAGCAATCATCATGTCTTGGATGCCATCTGGTAACATCTGTTTTTCCGGCACTTGTCGAATAGTAGGGGTTCTTGCTGTCCAGTATTACCTTTTGAGAATCCAGATACAGCTCTATTCTTTTCTTTCTGCTCATGGCTCCACTTGAGTAATATAAATGCAGGCGCTCAGTAAAAACCTTTCGTATCTTACAGATTCACTCTTTCCGCCCCCTCCAACCATACGGATAGCCAGACTGCCGCCCAAGCACCTCCACAACCCGGTCCAGCCGCTCGCTCTTCAGGAGGTTCGTGATAGTGGCCTTCTCATGCTGGTGGAGGTGCATCAGTATCTTCATCGAGCCGACCGGTTTCTCCAATGTGCTCATTCCGTCAATTTTGCTCATGGAATAATCAGATTTTTTGGTGTTTATATAGTTATTGTGAGCATGCTCATTATTGCTATGCTGGAAATTCGGGTGGAAACCGTACATGGCGCATATCCGCAGATTTCCTATCCCTTCATCATGCCCCATTCATGCAATGCGTATTCCGACCTTGAAATTCCGGGAAATTCCGGTTCGGCCAGGACTTGGCCGTCGTCAATAGCCTTCACCAGGAACTGGACGCGTATGTACTCGGGATATTCCAGCACTGTCTCGATGGAGAATATCCTGTTGAGTTCTTCCAGTGAAATCAGGTAAATTCCAAATGTGAACTCATCCTTGCCGAAGAATATCTTCATATCTTCATCCAGCCAGTATTCGATGAAATCGTTAATCTCGTTTTCGAACAATCCGTATTTGGCCAATATATCTCTGAGAATTCTGGAGAGTTCGTCTTTATCGACTGGGGTCCGGTTCCATGAAAGATTTCTGTTCTGCCTTTTCAGAACCCAGCCAGTGTTTTCATGATTTGGTATTGTGTTCTCTGATTCATAGAACAGATAATCGAATTTCCTGTCATTGGAAAATATTTTTCCATTCTTCAATTCCAGATTGTCCCAAAGAATTGAACTGACACCCTCGCGGAACGGTATTCTGGTGGTGATAACCCCTTTCACTTTGAGTTTCAGTTGTTCTTTTTCCTCTTTGGGAGTGTAAAGGTAGATTGCTGGCTTCATTGCGACTACTGCGGTATACAAATAAGCCATGAGAGTAGCAGTGATTGCCATCATTATCAATGTAGCAATGAGAGTGATAGTTAGTGGGTTCATTTTGTCAATTTTTATTGGTGTATCGAATGTTGCTTTGCAGTTCTTGCACTTGTAGATTTTCGTTCGGCGGTCAAGAGTTAGCTTGCGGGAATTGCATTCCGGACATTCCAATATCAATATTTCACCATGATAGACATTGCGCGGAGTAGTATATTAGAATATTCTTGACATGTCAAATTTTTCAGGTGAAATGTACAAGGCGCACGAAAAAGCGCATTAGCATCAATACACCGTAATGATGAACTCGCAGTGCGACTCTCCCAATCGTTGGCACTTGGTGTGTTTAACACTTCCTTTTGTTTTGGTCATGGTCAGAGCCTCCTCGATAACACCCTCCCATATCATGCACGCTTCTTCGTAATACCCGACATCTTTCAATATCAGCTTCAGCCTGGCTGGGTCTGATAAGTCCACAGTGCATTTTCCAAAGGCATAGACCTCGCTGTAGTCCTTGGGAAATCTCTTTGCCAGGGTCTCGATGTCTGTGAACCGCACCAGCCATGAAAGGATTCCAAGATTGTGCATGATGAACCTTCCGGCATCCAGTATCGCGTCCCTTCCTTTTTCGCGGTGCACCCACCTGAGCACATTGCCGATAATCGCGTCCTGGTAATATTGACCGTCCCTGAATTCCATGTCTTCAATGCCAACATCTTTCTTGCACTGAGCCAGCCCTTCTACGCCCCATTTCTTTTGGATGAACTTCAGATAACCATTCATCACGCTTCCTCGTGTTCGCCGATCCATATCATCACCCTCGACCGAATAATGGTTTTACAAGTTAATAATGATTGTGAAGACCTTCTTTGACAAAATATTATATTGTTATGACCCCTTATCCGAAACAGAAGCGGAGTGTGTATATTAAAT
>VMTD01000070.1 GCA_013791785.1 Methanobacteriota archaeon | reverse complement strand
TTTGCCAGCAACAGATAGGGGCCCGGGGAGCCCTTTAACTAAACAATCTTCGCCTTCTGACATTTGCTTTGAAATATTATTCATCGTCTTTCATCCGCAGACCTCAAGGTCGCGGCATCCAGGCGAAGCATGTTTAGTGAATGTATCTCATTTTTTGTCAATTTCCTGGAACGCCCCTCCTTCAAGTCGCCCAGGGTGATGCCCCCTACCCGAACCCTTTTCAAATCTGTCACGATGAAGCCAAGAGATTCCAGCATGCGCCTTATCTGTCGTTTGCGCCCCTCATGGATGATGAAGCTCATGATTGTTCCTGATTTATCTATCTGGACTATCTCGACCCGGCAGGGCTTTGTGGGCGTTCCGTCGAGCATTATACCGGCTCTCAATTGTTCCAATGCGGTTTCCTTTAATTTGCCGGATACAGAGACCAGATATTCTTTTTCCACGGAACTGCTGGGGTGGATTACCCGATTGGCGAAATCACCGTCATTGGTGAGTATCAGCAGCCCTCTGCTCTCCATGTCCAGACGGCCCACCGGGAAGATGCGCACGGATGTGGGAATGAGTTCTGTAACCAACTTGTTTCCCGTGGTGCTGTCCAGCGTGCACTCGTACCCCGGTGGTTTGTTGAGAATGTAATACACCTTGGCCTTCGAAGATATTGGCTTGCCGTTCACCTCGATGGTATCAACGTCGGAATTTACTGATTCACCGAGTTTTGCGGTACGGCCATTCACGGTCACCAGGCCCTCAATAATCAGGGATTCGGCCTTTCTCCTGGAACAGAGACCGGAATCTGCAATGGCTTTCTGGAGCCTTACTTTCATGTAACTGCAATGGATTATGGGATTTATAAGGATTGGCGATGTATGACGATTGTAGATTTGGGGATTGTAGATTGTAGATTTACGACGTACGGTGAATGCAGCTGGCACCATTTGAAAACGGCGCATTCGCCAATGATGCGGAAACAATTACAAACTAAATCCAGCATCATAAAATTGCCTTCATTTTACAAACAAATGGTGAATGCGAAAGCTAAATCAAATCACTTTGTAGCATTCGCCCTGATTCATCATTTAGCAAGCAAACAGAATCATAGGGTGTGGAATTTCCGCAATCGACATTATGCAAACGATGAGATTGCGGATTGTAGATATACGACGGATTGACGGCGTGACGCATTCTCAACAAAAATCTAAAATCTAAAATCTAAAATTTCAAAAAACCGAACACCTACACCCCTTGCCAAGCTTAATAATGAATAATGCGATTGGGAACAGCATGTATGTTGTGATTGCAGGTGCAGGCCATGTGGGAGCCCACATAGCAGAAGCATTGCTCGAGCAGGGTCACAGTGTCGCGGTGATTGAATCTGACATGAAACGCTTCGAAAATATCGAGGCAATGGATGTCCTGGCAATACACGGCAACGCGGCCAGTCCCAAGAACCTTGCGGATGCAGGCATAAATTCGGCGAACATGCTGGTGGCGGTCACGGGTTCCGATGAAACGAACATCATTGCATGCGTTATCGGAAAATCCAAGGGATGCAAAACAATTGCCAGGCTCAGATCTCCCGATTACCTAAGGGAAGGCGTCGGCACCGGAAATCTGGACGTGTTCGGCATGGACCTGGTGGTATCCCCGGATGTCGTGACAGCAAATCATATTTCACGAAGTCTGTTGCTCCCCTCACTGGTCGAATCGGGAGAATTATCCGAGGGACAGAGCCTTATCATCGAATTGCGCTTATCCGAGGGAAATCCCACCCTCAGAAGAATGCTGGGAAGCATACAGCTGCCGCCAGGTGCAATTATCTGTTCCGTTTCCAGAAACGGGCAGCTTCTCCTGCCGGAAAGGGTCGGACCACTGGAACTGGGCGATAGAATTATCCTGGTGCTTGATTCCAGGATGCTGGTGGCCAATGTGGAGACTGCATTCGGAGTTACCAAGGGGGGCGGAACCGCTGTCGGCGGCCGGCTGGAAACCGGAATTGACAAAATAGTGATAGTGGGCGCCACCAAGACCGGGATTCAGGTTGCCAAAAAACTCGAGAACGAAAAGGCAATGATTGTCATGGACACGAACACGGAAAGATGCCAGCATGCAAGAGACGTCCTTGAGAAAGCCATAGTGATTCACGGAGACGCAACCGATTCCGCACTGTTCATCGACGAGGGATTGGGGGATGCCAGCGTTCTGGTTGCCACAACGAAGAATACGGATTTCAACATGCTTTCATGCCTCCTTGCGAAAAAACGCGGGGTGACAAGGACAATGGCCATTGTTGATGAACCGGAGTTGAAACTGCTGTTCGAACAGATAGGCGTGGACATGGCAGTGAGCCCGAGAATGATGACCGTTGATTTCATCCTGCAAAACATACTGGGAAAACAGATATCCAGTACCCAGACCACATTGCACGGATCGGGCATCACGGTCCTGGAAGTTCTGGTGAAGGACACACTGTGGATGGTGGGGAAGGAGTTCGGAAACATCAAGTTCCCCAGGGGCGCTTTTGTGGGTTCGGTCATTCGCGGCGGAAAGGCCATCAAACCGACCAGGTTCGACACCATAATGCCGGGAGACCGCATCATCATGATGGCCCCTCAGGATTCACTGCACAAGGTGGAGAAACTGTTCTCCTATCATTCGGGAACCTGGAGGTTCCGCTGAGGTGAGCCATGCGATACAGAGAGGTGGGGGCAACCCTCGGTTACCTGCTCATGATATTCAGCGCGTCTTTCATTCTGCCGATGATTGTCGGTGCTTATTACAATGAAGGAGCATTGTACATATACAAGGCATATGTGATTCCGTTCCTGATATGCGCATCAACAGGATGCATAATGTGGTACCACTCCAGGAACAGGGTCCGCAACCTGAAGGAGGGAGACGCCTATGTCGTGGTCGGCCTGGGTTGGTTAATCATTGCATTCTTCGGAGCGCTTCCCTACATCACCGGCGGGACGATAACAAACCCCATCGATGCCTATTTCGAGTCCATGTCCGGATTCACCACCACCGGGGCCAGCGTCATAGACCCGGCCATCGGCAACTACCTTGACGTTTATCCGCACAGCATACTCTTTTGGAGAGCACTGACCAACTGGCTGGGCGGATTGGGAATAATAGTTCTGGGCGCGGTCATACTGGCGAGATTCATGCACGGGGGCGTTTACCTGTTCAAGGCAGAGATGGCCAGCACCTCCGTGACCAGGCTGAGGCCGAAACTGTATCAAACTGCGAGGATTCTGTGGGGGGTTTACGGTTTATTAACTGCGCTATGCATAATTTTTTACATGGGCGCCGGAATGTCTCTGTACCATGCCGTTTGCATAGCGATGCCCACACTGGCAAGCGGCGGTTTCTCTCTTCACGGTGACAGCATCGGATTCTATGCCAGTCCCGCAGTGGAAATTGTGGCCATAGTATTCATGTTTCTCAGCGGCGTTAATTTCGTCCTCCATTACAGGTTCATCACCGGCCGATTCAAGGATGCTCTGAACGACCCGGAACTGAAGTTCTTCTTCGTCTGGGTAATATTCATGACATCCCTGGTGATACTCGGACTTGCGCTTTCCGGGACCATGGGTGTTTCCGGGATACTGAGGGACGGAGCATTTCAGGCGGTATCATGCGCCACAAACACGGGTTTCACTACACAGAATGGCCTGGCGCTCTGGCCGCCGTTCGTGCATCTGATACTGATTTTCCTCATGCTGACCGGCGGAATGGTGGGCTCCACCTGCGGCGGTCTGAAGATGTCCAGGGTGATGATACTTCTGAAAAATTTGAGGAACGGCATGATAAAGGCCATCCACCCCAGGGCCGTACTCTCTGTGAAGATCGGCGGAAAAGCCGTTCCGGAAACTGTGGTCGCCAGGATACAGATACTTCTGCTGATTTTCATCATGCTCTTCGGCATCTCCGTTCTGCTGCTATGCGCTTCCGGAATCGGCATTGTGGATTCCATTTCAGCGGTTGCCAGTTGCATGACCAACACCGGCGTGGGAATATTCAATCCGGAATACGGATTCCATCTCATGAACCCATTCGCCAGGATTGTGCTCACAGTTTGCATGTGGATGGGGAGGCTGGAGATATTCACGGCGCTGATTGTGCTGGCGCCGAGTACGTATAAACGGTGATGGTTACGACGTTTGTATCCAAGATGCTACGCGAATCTACAAGAAAAGCCTCTGTGCAAGATCCGCGCAACATATTTCACCCGACTTTGGCCAGTCGGGCGAGTACCTGGCACCCCGGGGCAAGCCCCGAGGCTTCACAATATGCAGAAGCTTTGTATCACCCAGAATGCTGGCACATCGCGACCCCGCCCTCACAGGCCGGGGCATGCCGAAGAATTATCGTCTTTGGTGCCGTTTGCAGATGTTGGCAAAGTTCTGGAACATGTCAGAACCCTGTTCCGTATGTTCAACCTCGGGATGGAACTGCAAACCATAATAGGGCTTCTTGGTGTATTTGAAAGCCTGGACCTTGCAATTCTCCGAGCTGGCCAGATTGATAAAATCGTCGGGAAGGACCTTGACCTCGTCATTGTGGCTCTCCCAGGCCTTGAATGGGGATTTCACGCCGTCCAGGATGTCGCCCGGCTCGGCAATGGTAACGTCGATTGCGCCGTATTCCGGCACGTCGGCGGCGTCTGCCTTTCCGCCGAAGTGAAGAGCTATGAACTGTGCCCCGACGCAGATGCCCAGTATGGGAAAATCTGCCCTATCGAGAATGTCGGCGGTATTGCCCAATTTCATTGCCTCGGACCCTATCCTTGGGGCGCCGCCTGAAAGAACGAGACCGTCAACCTTCAAATCCTCCAATTTTGTGGTATTGGGGAGTATGGTGGTTTCCACACCCAGGTACTTGAGAACCCGCCACTCCCGGTGGGTCCATTGACCGCCGTTGTCGAAGACGTCGATGCGCATGGGGAGAGGGAAGCTTCGCTGGTATTTAACTTATTTTGAAATCGTCCAAGAGATTACTGGTCGGCGGCTTCCGGCTTGATTTCCTCGGACTCCTCGATGACCTCGGATTCCTCGGTCGGTTCTGCGGGAGCTTCTGTCTCCAGGGGCTCGCCTTCTTCGGGTTTGTCCACGATTTCCGGGATGATGCCCGGTATCAGAATTTCCGACTTGTGGATCTCGACCCTCTGAAGGGGATGGATAGGCTTGCAGGCGGTTGCCGTTATCTTGGCCAATTGCCCCGAAATGATGGCCTTGACTACCTCGTCAAGCGGACGTGATGTGCAGAATTCAGTAAGAACATTCGTCATGATGTGGCGGATCTCGGATTGCTGCGATGAGCGGACCCTGTTGCCAGATATGGCAAGGGGTTTCAGGCGGATGACGTATTCGTCACGGGTTCTGACGTCAACGACCATGTCTATCTTGCTCTTTCGCCTGCGGGTCATCCTGCGGACATAATCGCTGCTCATGTCATGTCCGATGAAGTAAGTGTGCGCTTCTGTCCCGCGGACGTCGTTTATCTTGAATCGCAGCTTGATATGCATCTTTGAAAAATCACCGTTGATGTCCTGGACAGTAACTTCGGCAACGCGGCCTATCAGTTTTTCCGGCTCGTCCGTCAGCGTTTCCGCTACCTTTTGCCGGTTGAACATTTCCGGAGCCATTATGTCGTACCAGTTTTTGGACTTCCACTTGTCCTTGACTGCCCTTCCTTTTGCTTTGGTTTTCGGTGCTGGCATTTAAAGCCTCCCTTGGGGGTGAGCGGAGATATTGGATATGTTATTTATAGATATGCCATTGTTAATCATTCATATACCTCTCATTTACTTTCAGACAGTAAAGTCTCAAAATCTCCGAATTTAGCAATCAGGTAATCCAGTGCGTACTTCACGGCCGTTGCCGGGTCCACGCTGCCATCTGTCTCGAATTTGAAAAGGAACGTGGTAGTGTCGGCATTGACTTTCACTGCGCCGATTCCGCCTATGTCCTCATTTTCGCATGTTCTGCAAAGGATGCAAGATTCCGGATCGCTTACAATGAGTGTCTTCTTGTTCACCGTGAAGACATCCCTGGGGCAGTTCGCCGCAATTCTGTCGGCGTCCTTCACTTTTTCCTGATTTACGGTTATTTCTGGTATGGGTTTGTAACCGACAGCGTGAACGGCCTGCCAACGGGCATGGGTCTTTCCGTTGCCCAGATGTGCTGTTGCATAAATGAGAATACCCTCATCCTCGGTGAGTTTGACAATAGGAATTTTGGCGTCGATGGGCTTGAGTTTCTCGTCACCCAGGGGTTCCAGGTCGCCGGAATAAACTGTGCATGGACCCCTCTTGTTGAGGGAATACATTATCTGACAGTTGGCGCAGCCAGTGCCGTCACAGCTGCACTCTTCCTTGAGTTTCAGATGGCCCTTGAGCAAAGCGTCGCAGTCCGTCGGAACCGGTGTCAGGCTCAGCCTGTGGGCGATTATCTCGTCGAAAAGCGGGGTTGTGCTCTCGTAAGTGTGGCCGCTCTCGTCGCTTATGGCGCCGAGGTGAATTTCAATATGGTCTATGGCCATCTTTGGGACATCGGCTATCAGTGAACGTCTGAAGGCATTTATCATGAAAGGTTCCACGTCCGAGAAAACCACAACGCCCTTTCTGCCGGAAATTTCCATCCTGTCTATTTTCATTGTTTACACCCTTCTGCCGCGTCTTCCGCCCTTCTTCTTGGTTCCGTCGTGAGGAAGAGGCGTAACGTCCTCGATGCGGCCGATTCTGAGTCCGGCCCTGGCCAGAGCCCTGATGGCTGCCTGGGCACCCGGTCCCGGGCTGGGTTCCTTGTTACCGCCCTGGGCGCGAACCCTGACATGAATGGAATCTATGCCCTTCTCCTTGAGAATGTCGGCAACGTGCTCCGCGGCCCTCATGGCAGCGTATGGCGATGATTCATCCTTCTGGGACTTGACCACCATGCCGCCGGTACACTTGGCGATGGTCTCGCTTCCGGTCTGGTCCGTTATGGTTATTATGATATTATTGTACGATGCAAATATATGCGCTATACCCCATTTTGCCATATTCAGGCCTCCTTCTTCTCTTCTGCCGGTTTCGGTTCGGGTACGGGTTCTACCGGTTTGGCCGGTTCAGGTGCTGCCTCGGCCGGTTTTACATCTGTTGACTTTGACGGATCAACTCCGGTGGATGGGTCCGTTGAAACCTCGACTGCAACGGGCTGGACCGGTGTTTCTGTACTCATCTCGTCTTTTGGCCTTGCAGGGTGGAGGTCATCGGCCAGCGGTGAATATGACAGGTAAGCCAACGATTCCTCCTCGGACCTTTTCACAAGGTATCCGGGAATTGTGGTCTTCCTGCCATTCAATGAAATGTGGCCATGAACTATGAACTGCCTTGCCTGCTTGGGGCTGTTACTGAAACCTTTCAGGTATGTCATGGATTGGAGGCGCCTTCCGAGCAGGGAATCGAGTTCAAGGGAAAGTATGTCATCCAGGGTAGCTTCCTGGCTTATGATGCCGAGACTGTCCAGTCTCTTAATCAACTCGTCGCGCTCCTTCTCGGCCTGGCTGTCGCCATAACGTATCTTGGCCTGGAGTTTCCTTGCCCTCTGCCTGAAATTCTTCAGGAGCGAGTTGACCTTCCAGAGTTCGGTCTTGTTTTTGAGGCCGTATTTTCTGACTACCTCGTTCTCGGCCGCTATCCTCTCGCCCTGCCATGGATGGGAAGGCGTGGAGAATTTTTTTCTGCTGAATTTTGGATCACCCATAATAACACCTCAACATCATGCACCCGGTCTCTTCTTGGAAACACCGAGAGTAAGGCCCTTCCTGCCGTTGGACCTGGTCCTCTGGCCCCTTACTTTGTGGCCGGTCTCGTGCCTTATCCCCTTGTAACAACGAATCATCCTCAACCTGTTAATGTCATCGCGCAGAACAAGATCCAGTTCGGTGCTGACAATATGAAGGTCATCTCCAGATTCAAAATCTTTCTGTCTGTTGAGCATCCATTCCGGCAGAGTATCCGAGAGCTCAGACAGTATCTGCACCAATTTTTCCGAATCCTCGTCAGAAATGTGACCGATCATCTTGTTGGGCGGGAAATTTATCTGTGTGATAGCATACTGAGCGATCCTGTTCCCGACTCCCTTTATGCTAGTCAGTGCCGTAATGGCTGGCTTCTCGCCATCAATGTCTGTGTTCGCGATACGGACGATGTACTTGAAATCCTCGCCCTTCTCGTCTACCTGCTTGTTCTTGGGTTTCTTATCTGCCAAAGTAGGCCCTCCAGTGATTAAATCCTCTCTGGGAATTGGGATTGAGTATAGAGAGGGTGTATATAAAAGTTGATGATTGATGAAAACGATAACAATGCAAATACGTGCAGCATGCCCCGTCTGGATGAGTTCTCATAGTACCTAGAGGGCGGGGATAGTTTATATCGGCGCTCACCCCAATTAAACACATTGTCTCAAGTCACACTAACTATCTATATATATTATTAACCAGCGGAAAAAATGAGATTACCGGTGGAAACTATTTACACTTTCACATCTTGCCCATCCGCATGGTCGAGTGGACCGAGAAATATCGCCCCAGACGGCTGGATGACATCATCGGCAATCACAAGCCCAGGGCGGACCTCAGAAGATGGGCCGAGTCCTGGCTCACCGGAACTCCCAAGAAGAGAGCGGTAGTCCTGATGGGAGACCCCGGCATCGGCAAGACAACGGCAGCCCTGGCCCTCGCCAACGACATGGGATGGCAGGTCATAGAGATGAACGCTTCCGATTCGAGGAATGCGGAAGCCATCATGAGCATCGCCGGAAAGGGCGCGCAGGGCGAGACGTTCACGGACGAAGGGGAATTCATGACCACCAAGGACGGAAAAAGAAAATTGATAGTCCTGGACGAGGCAGACAACATATTCGGCAGGGAGGATTTCGGCGGGGTCAGGGCCATAGGGCAGATAATTCTCGAGACGCAGCACCCCATCATTCTTATTGTCAATGACTGGTATGCGCTCAGGAAACGTTCATCCATCATCCAGGGAAATGCCCTGACCATCAAATTCGGCAAACCCTCTAAATCGGATATTACGACACTGCTGAGGAACATATCCAGGAAGGAAGGGGTGGAAGTTCCGGAGGAAGTGCTGCTCAAACTGGCCGAAAGAAGTAGCGGGGATGTCCGCGCAGCATTGAAGGACCTCCAGTCCATTGCAGAGGGCAGGGATAAATTGGAAATGAAGAACATTTCGGCGCTGGGCGACAGGGATACCTCCCTCACCGTGTTCAAGTCCATGGAAATCATTTTTCAGACCGGGAACTGCAAACGTTCCAGGGATACTGCCAACAACCTTGACGAGAATCCCGAATCCCTGATACTCTGGATAGACCACAACATACCGTTCGCTTACAGGGACCCGAAGGACGTCCATTCTGCCTACGAAATGCTCTCCAGGGCGGACATATTCCTGGGGAGGGTGAGAAGAAGGCAAAATTACAGTCTGTGGTCCTATGCAAGGGACATGATGACCTGCGGCGTTTCCCTGGCCAAATCAAGAGAGTACAGGGGCCACATCAACTACAATTTTCCGCTGTATCTGATGAAGATGTCCAGGAGCAAAGGCCAGCGGGGGATAAGAGAGGTACTCGGTTCCAAATTGGCAAGAAACGCGCACACCAGCGGGAAAAGGGCGCTTCAGGACATTCTTCCGTATTTCAAATATCTATACAACCAGGATGTGGAGTTCAGATTATCCGTGACCCGCCGGCTCAATCTCACCGAAGATGAGGTGGGATACCTTCTGGATGCGAAGCCGGACACGCATCACGTCAGGCATGTTTTCGATGCCATGAGAAAAGTTGATGCTGTTTCCAGGAGCGGGGCCGCCGAACCGGACGAAGAAGAGGAGAAAGAGGAACCGAAGCCAAAAAAGAGGACACACCCGGAAAAGGAACCCACCGAGAAAGAGGAAGAACCAGAGGAAGAAAAGAAGGACGAAAAACAGCAGAGGAACCTGTTCGATTTCCGGTGATTGGATGGATGACGACATAAAGGCCATACTCGAGAAACAGCATTATCATGTGGTTGGTCAGCATTCCGGCGTGAAGCTCTGTCACTGGCTCGGAGAAAAGCTCCTGCGCGCCAGACCTTGCTACAAGGAATCATTTTATGGTATCGAATCCCACAGATGCCTGCAAATGTCACCTGCGGTGAACAATTGCACTCAAACCTGCTTGTTCTGCTGGAGATATCAGGGCCTCCTTGAAAACGACATACCGCAGGAGGATGACCCGGAAGACATTCTCCAGGGCGCAATCGAGGGTCAGAGGAAGCTCACCACGGGATACAAGGGAGATACCAGGTGTTCCACGGAGATGTGGAAAGAAGCCCAGGACCTGACAAATGTGGCAATCTCGCTTTCCGGCGAACCCACAATGTACTCCAAGCTGGGCGAATTCATTGAGGCCTGTCACAAACGCAACATGACGACGTTCCTGGTGACGAACGGCACCATGCCGGAAGTTCTGGAGAATCTGGATCCTTTACCGACCCAGCTTTACGTGACGGTCGCTGCTCCCAACGAGGAGATATACAAAAAACTCTGCGTCCCGCTGCAGAGGGACGGCTGGGAGAGGCTCAACCGCACCCTGGAACTGCTGCCGTCCCTGGGTACCAGAACGGTTATCCGCCACACGCTGGTGGACGGCTGGAACCTGGGTTGGGAGAAGGAATATGCACGACTGGACGACCGGGCGAATCCGCTCTTCATCGAACCAAAGGGTTATGTGTTTGTTGGATATTCCCGCGAGAGGATGCACAATCACAATATGCCCAGCCAGGATAAGATTATGGAATTTTCTCTGAAGCTCGCCGCCGAAACCGGAAGGAAGGTCCTTGCGGAACAGAGGCCCAGCAGGGTGACGCTCATAGGCGCCGACGGTTCCAAAATGAAGATACGGGGTGAATAATTGTTCGAGGGACTGGCCCAGTGGCTCATGGACATGGTAAAAGACCCGGTGGCCTATCTGACATTCGTATTCATATTTTCATTGCTGGCAGCGGTGATTCTGCCCCTGCCGGTGGAATTAGTCCTCGTGGGTTTCATAGCCTATCTCATGGACTCCAGCAGCCAATTCCTGGGGCTTAGTGTGGGGGGCGCCTTCATACTCATCGCCATAATCATGGGCCTGGGGAAAGCGGCAGGTTCCTGGGTGGTGTTCGTCATAGGAATCAAGGCAGAAAAACTCGTCAACAAATACCTCAGCTGGGGCTGGTTCCAGAGGCTGCTCGCCTGGGTGGAAAGATTTTGCAAGCGTTTCGGATACATGGCCATGTTCCTTGTCATGTGCATCCCCATGATGACCGATACTGTACCATTATACATATTCTCTATATTGAACAAGGACGGCGAGGTCTTTGACAGAAATTGGTTCGTTCTCACAAATCTGTGGGCGGGAATCGCCAGAACCCTCATAGTCGGAATTCTGGCAGTGGCCGGAGTCATGTCCTTCGGATACGTGGCCGGGTGATTTTGTTGCCGGTTACCTGCTCGTATTTTAGATTTTAGATCTTAGATTTTAGATCTGTGGTAATAATATGCAACGTCATCAATTCGTCGTAAATCTACAATCTACAATCCGTAAATCTACAATCGTCATCGTTTCGCTGAATGCATTATACCAACGAAAACATTATTTATACAACCATGTTATGCCCACACCCTTACAAGAGGCCAATCGAATGCAGAAAATAAAGATTACTGAAGAGGAGAATGCCGAAATCAGGTACAGAGGAATTATAGATAAACGTAATGAACTCAACGACCAGGCCAGAGAATTAGCGGACACCAGGGACTCGCTCAACAACGAGAGAAGAGACCTTGTGGAGGAAATCAGGATTCTGAGAGATGAGAGAGATGCATTTGTCAAGGAAATGCGCCGCCACAAGAAAATAAGAAACGGCTACCAGGACAAGGCAAAGGCCCTCATCGAGACAAAGAAGGGAAAGCGAAAGGGCATCCACCAGAACCTGGACAGGGATATCGAATCTCTCAAGACAGAGGTCAAGATGATAGAGCTCAAGCAGCAGACCACCGTTCTTACCATCGAGGAGGAGAACCAGCTGCTCAAGAACCTCAAGAAGCAGTACGAGGAGGTTAAAAGACTCGAATCTGTACTGGGGGAACAGGATGCCATTCTGTCCGATGTCAAGGATGTTGACGAGAAAATCACTCTGCTTTTCAAAATGGCTGACGAGGAACATGAGAAAGTCGTGGAGCTCTCCAAGCAGGCACAGGAAGTGCATGACCGAATCACTCTCATGGGAAAATCCATCACCCATTTGATTTCAGAGGCAAATAAAAATCATGAACTTTTCGTCAAATTGAAGGAAAGGGCCAATGCCTATCACGAGAAGGCCACGGAGATGCGCGAGAAACTCATGGCCATGCGCAACATCAAGAAGGACGAGATGAGGGAATCCAGGCAACTCATAACCCAGCAGAACAGGTCCGTGAAAATGGCATTGGCCGACGAGAAGAAACTCGAAGCCGCGGCCGACGAGGCACTGGAGACACTTCTCAAAAAGGGAAAGATTGAGATAAGGTGATCCTCTTGAAAAGGGCAGTGATACTTGCTGGCGGGGTGGGCAAGCGTCTCAGACCGCTGACAGAGTACCGGCCGAAGCCCCTTATTCCGGTGGCCGGAAAGCCCTGCATCGATTATGTCATGAGGGCCCTGGTGAAAGGCGGTTTTGATCAGCATATTATTACAACTGGCTACCTCTCCGATACGCTCATCAAGCGCATAGGCGACGGAAACAATTACGGCTCATCCATATTGTACTCTTTCGAGGCCGAGCCAGCCGGTACGGCCGGCGCCGTGAAGAAGGTCTCGCATTTCCTGGATTCCACGTTCGTCGTTGCCAGCGGTGATGTTCTTGCGGATATTGACATAGGCGCACTTTACGATTATCACAAGAAAAAGAAGGCACTGGCCACCATGGCCCTCACCAAGGTGAAGGACCCGACCGATTTCGGAATAGTCGGCCTGGACAAGGACGACCGCATCACCCGATTCCTGGAGAAACCGAAGAAGGAAGAAGTATTTTCCAACCTAATCAACGCCGGTATATACGTTCTTGAGCCGGAGATACTGGATTACATTCCGGCCAACCAGATGTACGATTTCTCCAAGCAGGTCTTCCCCAGATTGCTGGAGGACAAGAAGGCGCTTTACGGCTGCATCGTCGAGGGCGTGTGGCGGGACATCGGAAAGCCTCACGATTTACTCCAGGCCAGCCTGGACATTGTGGAACGCGAGGGCGAGAAAATCACACTGGACAAGGTCAAGACCAAGGGCAAAATCATGATGGGCAAGAACTGCGCCATCGAGAAGGGCGTGAAGATTATCGGGCCTGCGTACATAGGCGATGACGTGTACATCAGCGCCGGTTCTGTGATAGAGCGCTCGTGCATCTACAACAACGTTTTCATAGACAGGGATGCGAACATAGAGAACAGCATCATCCTGGACGGCAGCAAGGTGGGCTGGCGAACCCAGATAAGCGACAGCGTCATATCCCGCAACTGCCAGATAGAGGAGGATGTAACACTCATCTCCAGTATCGTCGGCGATAATATGTCGGTTAAAATCCATTCCAGGTTGGAACATGCCAACGTGGTACCGCCGACGCTGACGAACGGAAGCGGATAGAATTATAACAGAAACGTTTTAATGGCAACATGCCCCGCCTGTGCGAGCATTGTAGTTCTGTGGCAATCAAATTGCATCAATGCGAGCCAGACGAGGCAAAGCCTCGTCCTTTCTCGGTCTGATGACCTCAAGCAAGACGAATTGCACACTATTCGTTGTTGAGGGCGGGAATGTGAGGCCCAATCAACATTCCCAGATCTCCTTAATAATTACTGGCCACTGCACCCTAGTCTTCCGAGCTAGACAAATGTTGGAAAAAGTATATAAACATGAAATGCTCTAATTGGAGGCGTAAGAATTAGGGAGGCTGTTGAAATGGCAAGTTGTATAATTGACGAAAAAACAGCATTGAATCAGTTAAAATCATATGGAAAAAATACTTCTTGGTGTAATAATAACGAAAGAAAGATACGAGAAGAATATGGGGGAAAATACATTGCAGTCTATGGGGGAAAATGTATTGATTCGGATGACGATGTCGATAAATTGTATGAAAAATTGAGAAATCAAAATATTGATGTCCGAAAAGTTTTAGTCAAATATATCCCACCGTCAAATTTAATCTGGATTTTATAGGAAAATAGATTTCATGACGATAAAAATTCCCATCGAGATTACAGAAGAAAAACGTTGTGTAGTTAATACATTAATAGCCTCGCCTTTTATTCCAAAGGGTCTACCAATACAATTCACCATAGATACGGGCTCCCCAACTACAATGATTTCAGAGTATGAGGCTAAGAATACACTAAGCATTGACATTTCAAAATTAAAGAGAAATCCAAAATCGATAGGTGGTTTTGGTGAGGGGACAACAGGTGCATACACTCTTCCTAATATCTGTCTTTGTTTGGTAAAGGAAGATGGCGGTCTTTTTCAACAAACTTTTGATCAAATACTGATAATAGAGAAGTCTAAACGTTTGGACAAAAAGAAGGGTGGTAAAATTCGAAAATATATGATTCCCAATGTTATAGGGGTCGACTTTTTTCTATTATCAGGATTGAAAATGTTTATTGATTTTAAAAATAAAATTGCTTATTTTGAAAAATAGGGTAATTCAAGGTTAAATATCCTAATAATAATTTTAATGAGTTATCAATTCAACTATTCAATACAAGTGATTTTGATCCAAACTCAGAAGAGTTACAAGATCTTCGCCCAACATCCATCCCCTGTGCCGATTTGCATCATCAGGTTAAGCTAACCCCGGCCTTACAGCCGAGGTTTCCAAAGGATGATACGGGAATCGGTCAACAGGCCAGATTCCAGCAATCTGGCCCACGACCCCGCGCTTACACGCGGGTGCATGATTACATAGATTGGTGTCGGGGCTACTTCAACCAATATGGCCATTTTCCCACGAATTCGGTGATGGCCAAGAACCCGAGAGCGACCATCGATCTGGAATGATTTACCGCATTTTCAATTACCCCAAAGTATTTATTTTGACCTCATATTTCAAAGCAGAGGGGTTCCATGTTGAATTCAGATGAAATTGTACAATTGGCTGAATCGATAAATAAAAAACGCATTGATTCAAAAGAGCTTGAAGAGTTAAGAATTAAAAACATTTCCAATCTTAAACTGATTTCCAATTATGAGGAGCAGTTGAAGGATTTATTTTCATCAATTGTCGATGAAAAACTGCTCTTGGATAAGGTTTCGAATCTGGAGTTTGAGAATGAGGGGCTGCAAAAGAAGATTGCGGAGCTGGAGCAAGCATATACGTTTGTCATCACCTCCCCCGAGGAGAAGAAACGTACTGTATATGGCGAGATAAGCAGGCATATCTCTTCCGCCGAGGAGGAGATCATCATATGTTCGCCTTGGATTACATATATCATGGAGGAACTTGAGCAGGTCAAAGAAAAGAATAATATAAAAATTAGAGTGCTCACGCGTTTGACGAAGGAAGATGTTGAACTGGGCATGACTGACATCAATAAATTCAAGGCCCTCCAAAATAATTTTAGTGCCGAAATGCGTTATAATAACAGCCTCCACGCAAAGATTGTTGTTGTCGACAAGAAAGTCGCAATTGTCTCTTCTGCCAATTTCACGCGAACTGGCTTATCAGTCAACTATGAAGCGGGTGTTTCAATCATGGATAAACAAGCCGTCCTCCAGGTAATTGATTTCTTTGAAAATGTATGGTCAGACAGTTCGATAATGACCGAAGAGGATATCAATAGATGCGCGGGTGTGTGATGGCACTAGAAGAAAATTATCAAGCAGTTATCTTTGAGATAGAGCAGTTCATAAAAAGATCCAAATCTGCTGCAGATGGAATGCTTGCTTTCATAGACGATGCAAATAAAGCAGACAATGGAAACATCATTCTCACACTTCAAAACGATGTTGCTGACATTGGGGCAGATGACAGTGTTAACATCAAAACCCTAGATACGAACAAGACATATTCCGCCCAGATTGTGCAGAAGATAGGCGGTCAATTGGAAGCACATATTGAAGAGGGGGTTACTGAGCCAATCACTGGCAAAGTCTTGGTTTTCACTGAGGATAACACGTACATATTGAAGCAACTGGAATGGCTGGTAAATCAGATAAAAGCAGACAATATTGATCAAAGTATGAAAAACCGCCTTAAAATCCTCTTTGAAAGAAAAGAGCAGTGCTATGATTTAGAGGCTAGCGCAGACATCATTGGCAGTTTGAACAGGGAACAAAGTGACGCTGTGCAAAAATCAATCCATGCGGAACATTTTTACCTTATAATCGGCCCGCCAGGAACCGGAAAAACCTACGTGATCGAAGAGTTGATTCGCCAGTACCACAAAAAGAAAAAGAAGATATTGATCACTGCCTTTACCAATCTGGCCGTTGACAATATCATAGATAGGATTTCGAAAGAAGACAAGTACAAAATCGTCCGTGTCGGTTCACCCAACAGCATATCTCCCGCTGTGCAAAAATATACTATAAATTCGCTGATGCAAAACCATGAATTGTACAATCAAATGAAAACCTTGAAAGAGCGTTTTCAGGCATTGTGTGAATATGTTGATGAGTTGGAGAAAATTCATTCGAAAATGGAAGAAGACGTTGAAAAATTTCGAGAGAACATGCTGATTTTAATCTCCAAAAAAGAAGAGTGTGAAAAAGACAAGGCGATTTTAGAGGGGGAATTAGGACTAAACCATATGGAAAGTGATGCCCCCAGTCCTGAAAATGAGTATAGAATGATGGACATTGACTCAAAGAACCGCCTGGAACTGTGCCGCAATATATTGAAGTGCGAGAAGATTGAGTCGCAAATCCCGGAAGAAACTGAACTTCAAAGTGACATAATTGCCAATGCAAAATTGAAGAGGCGCATCGCATTCAGGCGTTTTTTCTCATTCACAAAAAAACAGAAGAACGCATTATCAGAAATGAGGCAAAATCACTCGAAGATGGAGAATCACATACAGATGGTTAATGAACTCAAAGCAGAGCGAGCATCATTAAAGGGGGAAATAGAGGCGCTGTCGATTAAGATTTATAAGGATAAGCCAGGAGATCCATTTGTTGATTCGTTGAATGCGGAGATCGATGCATTTCAATACATTTACAAGAAGTATAAAACATCTTTGAGCGAATATGAGATTACATCATCTGAGAACACGGTGAGAAAAGTCCTGCAGGGCGTGTATAAATCGAAAATCTCTTTATTGGATGGCAGGATAAATATGCATGTTTCGGAAGTGGGAAGGATCGGGGCCGAATCAGAGATATTAAAATGCAAGCAGGCGACAATCAAACAACAAATCTATTCGTCGAAAATGGACGGCGGTTCCATTTACAAAAACATACAAAACTATAAGGATAGAATCGCCAAGGCACTAGTCAATGAGGCAGACGTCATAGGCACGACGGTAATATCATCGTGCAATAAGGACCTCAGAAGCACGAATTTTGATGTAATGGTAATGGATGAAGCAAGCCAGGTAGCCAGCTATTTTGCCCTTCTACCTATTTCAAAATCCAATAAATTCATACTGGTGGGCGATAACAAGCAATTGCAGCCGATAGAGGACGACCTGATCTCCAAAAAGCTGAATGAGTCCATCTTCAATTCCATGTTGGAAAAATATCCCAATGATAGCACAATGTTGACCACGCAACACAGGATGAATGAGAACATCGCCCAGATATCCAATAAATTATTCTATGGAGGGAAGATGCTCACTGCGGAGAATATCTCCCGCGCGACATTGAATCTTTCGGGGCGAACTTCAGACCCGATAGTCAATCCTGAGAATGCGGTGATATTGATAGATACTGGCGGATCCGGGTATTATGAAGATGAAGTGGGGAGAAGCTGCTCCAACCAGAAAGAGGCGGAGGCCGTTGCCGATATTGTCCAGAGGTTTTCTGAATGCGGAATAGAGGGGAAAAGCATGGGTGTGATATCCCCATATGCCAAGCATTGTGAGAAAATCCGGCATATTCTGGCTTCAAATTCCTCGGATGAGATTGAAGTGAACACAGTCCATAAATTCCAAGGGAAAGAAAAGGAATTGATCATACTCAGCTTTGCGAAGAGCAAATTTCAATTAAAAGAGAACGCGTTAAGATTCCTTGAGAACCAAACCCTGATAAACGTGGCTATCACAAGAGCGAAGAAGAAATTGGTCATTATTGGCGATTTTGGAACATTGAAACGCTCTCAACTGCTGAATGCCATGTACAATGAAATCGGCCATGGGAACATTCTGTCGTATAAAGTGCTGAGCGAGCCGAGGCGGGGTTTGGAAGAGGAAGCACCAGATCCGTCCAACTTTGATGAACGGATGGGATTGATTGATAAAGAACAGGAATGAACAAAATGTTTTGATCGCATAACCAGCTGAATGATGGAGTCACCTTTGCTAGATGTTGGGCAAACTTTATTTATTTATGATTCTTTCAGTTTGATTGGAGATAATGATGACACTACCTGAACAAATGGTTGTTGAATGTCGGAAATGTGGCGGAAAAAATGTCAATGTCTTTGAGGACGGGTCTGGGCATTGCTTGGATTGCAATGATTCGTTTGCGGACATAAAAGAGTATTCACAGCGCCCAAAATACGATCTCAATTCAAATTTAAATGTTCCAGCCACAGACCAATCTGTACCGCGCCAGCAAAAGCCGATATCGCACAAAAAAATTGCCGCAATTTCGATTGTAATAATAATCGTTATCGCCAGTGTTGGGTTTTTATATGTAAAATCTCAATCCAACCCAATAATTATTATTGATGCTGGTGATCTGACTTTCTATGATAATTACCCTTCAGTGCCCTCTGAATTGATATATTTAAGAATGCAGAGCGAGATGTTGTACGGAGAATTCAATCCATTTATTGATAATAGTTGTTTACAGGCAGTTCAAGTTAGCCCCACAATTGAAGCCCTTGCCGAGCAATTTGTTGATGAGTATCCTGATGAGTGTAAACGTGTTGAAGCAACATATATATTTGTAGCGGACGAAATTGAATATGCTGAAACAAATGGATATCAATATCCAGTATCTACATTGCAATTAAAAAGTGGGGCATGTGCGGATTTTGCATCTTTACTTGCATCTTTGTTGTATGCTGAGGGATTTAATGATGTTGCTTTAGTAATGACTAACACAACAACAGATCCACATGTTTATGTTACTGTAAAATTACCTTATGATACACCTACAAGCAATAATGTCGAGACAAGTATTCGAAATAAAATCGGAAATAGATGGATTGCTATGGACCCAACAAATAGTTTAGATGGATATTATTGTCCGTTCCGTTACCTTGATTCAACCTATGATGCCCATTACAATATCCAAACCATAATAAAAGTTCCAGTATTCGGCTGTGTATTCGATTTTGAATTCACGGATGCCTATGACTCGCAATTGGGCTCTTGTTGGGATATCGAATGCGAGCTATTCGCTTTTGAGCATGACAAGGACAGTGATGTCAGATTCACATTCCAGATGTATGAAAATGACGTGTTGTATAGCACACACAATGTTGATGTGACTACTCAAAAGAATATAAATACCAATACATACAATTTCAAATTGGACTATAATGACAATTATACAGCGAACGACACATGGCATTTTAGGATATTCATAGACCCCTGAGCTGGTGAGAAGATGGATGAGTCACAAAAGATAGAAGAGACCATTGCGACGATAACCAACCAGTTCCACAGGAAGCCGCACAATTTCTTCAACGAGCATGAGTTCCACCAGTACTGCTATTATGTGTTCTATTCAAAGCCGGAATTCTCCAAACAATACACGACCCTTGACGGCAAGAAGACCAACATCCTGAAGCGGGAGTATCCGTCGATAGCGCGGTTCAGCCGGAAAAGGATAGAGATAGACCCGGTAGGCGACCGCGCGCATTACGATATGGCAATACTCAATCCCGAGTTCATCCAGAACAACAATTACCACTCCGTGACAAACAAGGATATCCGGCATTCCAGCGGGAACCCTAGTAACCTTATCGCGGCTCTGGAGTTCAAGTACATCACGAAGCACAGCAAGGCCTTCCACCACGAGATAAAGTACGATTTGTTCAAGCTGAGCCAGGCCAGGGAGGCCAGGCTGAAATATTCCCTGATATTCTGCAATACGATAAAGGGAGAGCGGGATTATTTCGAGGGGCTTGAAATATCAGAGGATGTGGACGTGCGGTACGTGACGGTGTGGGAAGAGGGGGGGAGGAAGATGGTGCGGGTGGAGAAGGCGTTTTGAGACCAAATTCCGCGAAAAGGGTCTCATTTTTGAATGGCTGGAACCAGCCGCTGGGCCGGGTTGAATGCCGGTTTAAACACCCCCCCGCCCTCCAGATATCATGAGCAGCGATTCAGACGGGGCATGAACGGAAAAGCCGGAACCAGTCCCGTAGCTGGGTTGGCCGGTGCCATGGTGAAGTTTTAGGTAGGATCCATTTCCGAATATGCCCATATCTGCCATCAATAGTTTTTAATCCGAGATACTCATTCATAATCCGATGCCTCCCGAAACCGCGCTATCATTAACTGCCCTGGACAGGGTGCTCATCCACCTGAAGGATTATCTCCACCACGCGGATGAGAGAGAATTTCCCCAGGCCATTACCCAGAAGGGGATTTCGGAAGCTACAGGTCTGCGGCTCACCCATGTCCCCAGAACTCTAAAAAGCCTGGAGGACAGGGAGCTGGTGAGTTCGCTGAAAGGGCATGTGAGGGGGGAGCACCGACGTTACAAGGTGTATTTCCTCACTGGGAAAGGCCGGGAGGAGGCGAATACCGTGCTGGCACACCTGGGCAGTCTTACCGCCGATACACCGGAAGGACCCGTGAAAGTGGGCGACGTTCTGAACTCCAGAAAGGGCCATGCGCTTCCGATTCTGAGGGAACTGGTCGGGGAAACCTGCAAGCCGGAAGTTCCGGAACGCGCCGTTTCCGGGCCGGTGCCGAATACCGACGGCTTCATCAACCGACATCATGAACTGGAAGAACTCGGGCAGATGCTCGGCGTTCCGGAGACTAGAGTAATGGTGATATACGGCAGCCAAGGTTACGGAATTTCCTCGCTGGCCGCCAGATTCGTTACCGAGCACGCATGCGATTGGTCGGTCATCTGGGTGGAGATGAGGAAGGACCTGGACGGTCTTGTCAATGCGATTCGTGATACGGCAAGAGGAATAATACCGGAATTTGATTTGAAGCCCAGGACGGCAAAGAACCTGGCCGAGCAGCTGAGCGGCAGAAAGATCATACTGGCCCTGGACAATTATTTCGAGGCATCCGACGAGGCTGTGGAGTTTATGTCGAACCTGGTGGCCGCAATCAAATCAACACGGGATTTCAAACTGCTGGTCACTACCAGGGAAGATACGCCGGCATACAATCGATTTTACACGATAATCGACCAGCATGACGGGACTGTTGGCGAGGTGCACATTCGTGGCCTCGATATTGAGCATTGCCAGATTCTCCTGGGCACTCCGGATATAGACCCGGATGCGCTGAAAAGGCTGTTCCTGTTCACAAGGGGGAAACCTCCCACACTCAAGCTACTGGCCGAGGGCAGCGAGAAGGAACTCCGACAGAAAACGACGTTCTTGCCGGAGGAGATCAAGCTCATGCTGTTCCTGAAAGAGCAGAAAAAATCCTGATTAGAATATCGGCCATGTGGTCGATATCTGGTATTTTCCTGCCATGAATACGTGTATTGTTCCATTAATAATGTTTTGTGACTTGGGTAAGAGTTCTGTCTTCTGAAATTGTCGATTTGTTAATTGTAAATTTGTTAATTGTGGCTGGCAGAATGCTCACCCGTATTTTAGATTTTAGATCTTAGATTTTAGATTTTTGTTACGAATATGCAACGCCGTCAATCCGTCGTAAATCTACAATCTACAATCCCCAAATCTACAATCGTTACTCCTTCATTTCGCTGAATGCTTACCTACTTAAGGGGCATTTTCGCTCATAGGGAATAGTAGCGGATAGATGTCCCTTGAAAGGGTTTCCATCTCATTCTGATACTCCCTGTACGCAAAGAAAATCATCACTATGCCAATACCGATTTCAGCGGCAGAAATGAACAGACCGGAAAAATGACTGTAGACATTAAGCAGAAATATACCCGCTCCAAGGAACATAATACCCATCATGATTGCAGAGCCGTACAGGCCCATGAAAATATTCACCAGAGTGCTTTTCATGGCGATGTTGCCGACATAGGCACCACTCTGGAGGTCCACGGATTTTTGAATCCTGGCCCACCAGCTTTTCTTCTTGACTGTCGATTTCAGGTAGAAGTAAAGTGTACCCAGCAGAATGAATGATATGCAGATGTTCATGCCCCCTCGAAGAAGCCAGGTTTCCTGGTCGCCATAATAACCAGCCTGGGTCCACACATTGATTATCAGAAGCCCGAAGAGGGCCAGGATTAAGGACATGCCGCACAGTGCGGTGACAATGAACCTCATGATGTCCAGTATGGAGCGTTTCGACACCGCATCCACCGGGGGAATGATAGGGTACATGGGGGTGAATAGGGGCATCGGAGGTTGAGAAGGGCATGATGTGCATGACCATGTATTGGTATTTGCGTCGAATATCATTTCCTTCCTGCATTTGCCGCATAATGGAATTGGCATCTTCTCACCTATGCCGGTTATGCGTGTCTATCATTATAAATGTATCTGAAACTCGTAAGAAGTCAATCTTTTGAAATTTTAGATTTTAGATCTTAGATTTTAGATTTATGTTGAGAATACGCCACGTCGTCAATTCGTCGTAAATCTACAATCTACAATCCCTAAATCGAAAATCGTCATACATCTACAATCCCTAAATCTACAATCGTTATTTTCCGCGGAATACATACTGAAACTCGACAGCATACGGCGTTCTCACCAGAGGAGAGCAAGCTCATGCTGTTTCTGAAAGAGCAGAAAAAAATCCTGATCAGATATCGAATAGGACCTGGACCGTGTTTGTGTCCGTGTTCACTTCCAGCATGTGATATGTTATTGCCTTTATGTCTGTTTTCAGTTGATGTCTATCGGCGTCCAGCTTCTCGCCTTTCATGGTGGCCTTCAGTGTTGTTCCCGTGATGGTGACCTCGAATTCCGAGTACAGCATGTCATCCACGTCGCAGATGAACAGGAGTCTGGAAAGCCAGTCCACCAACAATTGCTCCATGTCTTCGGATTCGATCTCGACTTTCTTGACCTTCAGGGGCCGGACGGTGGAGGCGTCGCACATGGTGTCAAAGAGAGCGTAGGCCGCATTCTCAAAAGCCTGGTTCAGGTTGCTCCCCGAGGTCCGTATGGCGATGTCGGCGGTGTGGTCGATAATTTCATATCTTTCGGGCATGAGATACTGTAAGCAGGGGAAGGTAAATAAATGCTTGCAAGATGTGGGGAAACTACCAGCCCCTAAAGGAGCTGGCGTTTGTTGCCAGGGCTGGAAGTTTACCCAGGGGGCCATGCACCTGATTTATCAAAGCCATTTAGCTTTGATTTCATGCGCAATAGATTGAACGGTGCATGGCGGTCTATCACGTTATTACTCATTTTTTGTGCCGCTTGCCCCGCTGCTTTTCCCTGGCGGCCTTCTTCTCTTCCTTTTCCTTCTTTTCCTGCCAGACCACGTACTTGTAGCTGAATATCACTATGGCCACGAAGCCCAGAATCAACAGAATGTAGTAGATTGTGTAATCTGGCTTTTCAACCAATTCAGTATGGATGTTCACAGTATACTGGACATCCTCCAGGCCGGATGAGTTCACCACTATGGAATAATCCCTGTCGAAGCCTATCACCGCCGGGAATGTTACCGAGTATTCGGTCACTGGCTGAGATGTGCTGAAAGAGGTGTATTGACTGCTGTAAATGTTCGGGTGGGTTCCCGGGATGAGGCTGACCATTATCTCGCCCTCGCCCACAACCTGGAAATTGTAAATAAGTTCATTGTCTCTGACGACATGGACGATATACTCGTTCCACAGGTCGCCGGCCAGGTAAGTATCCGTGCTTTCATATCCGTCGGCGGGAACTTCGAAACGCTGGGTGACGTCCTGGGCCATTACAGGTAGTGATGCCATAACAATTACCAGTGAGAGAATTAAAACGAGCGATTTCAGAATCCCACCACCGCGGTTACACGCAGACCGGATTTACGGTCGCCGGCACTGGCCACCATCACCGGGCAATCCTTTCCCAGGTTCCGGGAGAACAGCTTCCCCAGCTCATTCAGACCGTCATAGAGCGCGTGGCCCTCCACGAACAGCATGGCAGACTTTGCAGGGTTGGAGCTCAGGTCCAACCATTTGGATTTTTCCAGGTGCTCGATAACCGCGTATTCCGCATTCTCGCGGTCCCACTCGGCGGAGTCCATGGCCAGCATGGTGGAATCGGCCAGAAGTTTCTTCACGGTTCCCAGGTCATCCTTTCCGATGGATTTCAAAAACAGATTTACAGGAGATGCCAGCACGCTGTTCATCACCCTGAATGCGCGGTTTATGGGTAGGCTTGGGGCTTCTGAAAGTATCATGTCATTGGGAACAACCAGAATGGAGCCCGGAAGCTGGGTGAGCGAATGCAACTGTGCTTTCGCCCTTTCTCTCCTGGAACCGCCCTCCACCGAGAACGGAACGCTGGCAACACACATGCTCATGCTCCGGGATACATTGGCAGCTCTGGCACCGACAACCGCGCCCCAGCCCCCGCTCAGCCCTCCGAGGCCGGCCAGGGTGAAAGTTATGTCCACGCCCTCCAGCGCTCCGGCGAGTTCCTTCTCGAACTCGCTGCCTGCCAGTCTCACCGCTTTAGAGGATATCATTGCGTTCTTCTCCAGTTCTCGGACGTTTGCCAGCATGCGCTTTTCCACCTTCAGGGATTTCATTGTGTCTGGCTCGGAACCGACGGCTATGCGTACGTCGGTCGCAACCAGTTCGCCCTCGGCCAGTATGTTACAGCCGGTGCCGCCGCAGCCGATTATGGCGGCTTTCAACGGAGGCCCGTTGGGGCCCTGGATGATAATCGGTCCGGGACACATGCATGCCTTTATGCGAAACCGTGATTTAAGGTTTTCATTGGCAATCTCATTGTTATCAGATTGCCGGTTCCGACCACAATCGGAAAAACATTATATATGGCCGAAACCTTTCAAACCTCATGGCATCCGAGAAGGGTCTGGGCATGGTGCATGTTTACACCGGCAACGGCAAGGGCAAGACAACAGCGTCCATCGGCCTGGGTCTGCGGGCTTCAGGCCACGGTTTCAGGGTTCTGATGATTCAATTCATGAAAGGCGACATCAAGTACGGCGAGCTGGAAGCCGTGAAGAACATCCCGAACTTTGAAATCATCCAGTTCGGCAGGCCGGATTTTGTTGACAAGGACAATCCCGCACAGATAGACATAGATTTGGCCAGGAAGGGGCTGGAACACGCCAGAACGGCAGTTGAGAAGGGCATTGCGGATGTCCTCATCCTGGACGAGATTAACGTGGCCGTGGAATGGAAGCTGGTATCGGCTCAGGAAGTCCTGGATATCGTTAAATCCAGGCCCAAAAATATGGAAATCATTCTTACAGGCCGTTATGCGCCCCGGGAATTCATTGACATCGCTGATACGGTGACTGAGATGAAAGAGGTGAAACACCCCTACATGAAAGGCATAATGGCCAGGAAGGGAGTGGAGTACTAGTGAACTGTTCAACGTTTCGGAACGCCGTTCTTGCATTGGCAGCCATATCGCTTCTTTTCACAATGCTGGCACCCTTGCAAGTTTCGGCCCAGGAAGCGAAAAATGAGACATGGACGTTCATGGTTTACATGTCCGGGGACAGCAGCCTTTCCACGCAGATTTCTTCCGACATCCAGGAAATGAAAAAAGTCGGTTCGGAAGACGGTCTCAACATCATCGTTCTTTCCGATGCTGCCGGGGTGGGGGATTCCGGCCTCATGAGGGTATTAACCAACAGCATAGAAGATATAGCGCTGACCAATATTAACAGCGCCTGGGGGCCCGAACTCAACCTGGGAGACCCGGACGTTCTCAGCCGGTTCGTCATCTGGGCGACGGACGAGTACCCTGCGGACCGGTACATGCTGGACCTCTGGGGCCATGGGAACGGCTGGCCCGGGGTGTGTCCGGACAAGGGCGATTATCTGGATGCGAATGATATCGAAACGGCCATGAGCGACATTGACGATGCGAAAATCAGGCTCGACATCGTCAGCATGGACGCCTGCCAGATGGGAATGCTGGAAATCGCTTACGAATTGAGGGGAAAAGCGGGTTACGCGCTTCTCTCCCAAAAGGATGTGCCTCTCAACGGCTGGCCCTATGACCTTTTCCTGCCGCATCTTAAATCCGGCGGAACACCGGAAGAGATAGGCACGGCCATGATAGACACTTACATCACCTGGGGCATGGGCGGGAACAGCCTTTACTCACTTACCCTTTCACTGATAGACCTCGGGAAGATTGAAGCGCTGACCGGGGCGCTGGATGATTATTCTGTTGCCGCCGAAAAAATGACTGGCTACTTCAACCCGGAATTCATTGCAGCAAGAGCAGATACGGAAAAGTATGACGGTAACGCACAGTACGACCTTGTGCATCTTCTCCGAAACATTGACCGCAGCACGGAATGCATGGCACTGAAATCGCTTTCGGCGAAGGTGCTGGATGCCATGGATTCTTGCATTGTACATGAGAACAGCTGGACGAATGTTCTTGATGAGCCGGCCGAGTACACCAACGGAATGTCCATCTGGTTCCCCGACCATGTGCCTTCTGTTTCTTACATGGAAACACATTTCGCCCAGGATACTGCCTGGCCGGATTTCCTTTACTCCCTGGCAGGGTATTTTCAGGAACCCGGCAGGGTCGAGGTCCCGCATGCAATCACGGTGGCATCCGAGGACTCAGACGCGGACGGACTGGCCGATGCGATTATGATATCACAGGAAGCGTCGTCGGAGGGTACGGCGACCGTGGAGATTTACGGCCCCGACGGAAATCTGTTCTCCGAACAGGACATGGGCCAGGAAACCGGGACAATACATATCCAGCTTGACGCCCTCGGTTATTACGGAGCCGCTACCTACCTGCGGGACGTGAACGGAACGCTGCTCAATTACACACTGAAGACGGGACTGGCCAAGGAAGGGATGAGCATTATTTCCGGGCGGGTCACTTCCAACACCGGAAGGGGCCTGGCATGGGTCGGGGTGAGCCTGCTGGATTCCCTGGGAAACACTGTCGCAATGGTGTTCACTGACAATTCCGGATTCTACGATATGGAAGTAGTGATACCGCGTGACACCAACGGCACCGGCCTCATACTGGTGTGCGGCCTGGGAACCGGACAGCAGAATGCAACAATCGGAACCCTGGGTAGCCTTGAGACCATTGATTTCAGCATGGACATTTCCAGCGCGTACATTCCCTGGGTGGTGAGGGTCATCGGCGCCCTGAACCTTGTGGCCTTCCTTGCCCTGGTGTACTGGGTGGCCTGGGGACGGGAAAAGAGACTTCGTAAAGCATCGGAAACAGTAAATGTAATAGACCGGCAAACAATTCCCCCCTCATGAGATTCAACGCAGACCTCCACATCCACGGGCGATTTTCAGCAGCTACCAGTTCGGACATGTATTTCCCGAACCTGGCCAAAGGCGCAGAGCAGAAAGGCGTGCAGATGGTAGCGACCGGCGATTGCCTGCATCCCGAATGGCTGAAAGAGATCCGCGCCATGATGGAAGTGGATGAAGGCACATTCCAGCAGGGCGGGACCAATTTCATTCTGACCACGGAAGTAGAGGCAGAAAAAAGAGTTCATCATCTCCTTCTGTTTCCGTCAATATCCAGCGTGGAGGATTTCATCGAGAGGCTTGGACCGCTGTCTGCCCGCTTGGAGGCGGACGGAAGGCCGCGGCTTCCCCTGGGCGGGGAGGAACTGGCACAGATGGCCCTCGACACCGGCGCAATGATTGGGCCGGCCCACGCGTTCACGCCCTGGACCGGGATGTACGCGCATTTCGAATCGCTCAAGGGCTGCTACGGGGAGCTGGCCTCCAAGATTCCCTACCTGGAACTGGGCCTCAGCGCCAACTCGGAGTACGGCGACAGGATTCCGGAGCTGGCCAATCTCACTTTCTTAACGAATTCCGATGCGCATTCCCCCCAGCCCGTGAGAGTCGGCAGGGAGTTCAACACAATCGAGGCAAAAGACATAACGTTCAAAGAACTGACCATGGCCATAAAGCGCCAGAAAGGCAGGAAGTTCGTGCGCAACATCGGGTTACCGCCGGAGGAGGGAAAATACAACAGAAGCGCGTGCTCCAGATGCTTTGCCCAGTACGAATTGGACCGGGCACTGGCCCTCCGGTGGAAATGTGTGTGCGGCGGCAGCATCAAGAAGGGCGTGAGAGAACGGGCAATGGAACTGGGCGGCGAGGTCCGGCATCCCAGCCACCGGCCGGAATACTTTTACATGATACCCCTGGGCGAGATAATCGCCAAGGCAGTGGGACATTCATCACCATTCACCGGGAAAGTCAATTCCATATGGCAGTCACTTGTGGATGAGTCCGGGACCGAGGTTGAAGTGCTTATGAAGACGCCAATCGAGAGATTAACTAAAACCGCGGGCGACGCTGTTGCAAATGCGATACTGGCCTTCAGGGAGGGAAAAATTACAGTTCTGCCGGGCGGCGGCGGAAAATACGGTACGGTACTGTTGCCCGGCCAGGAGCCTGCGGCAGTGCAAAAGGCTCCGAAGGGACAGAAGAACCTTTTCGATTATTGAGCGGCATGTTTCTAACCGGGAACTCTTACACTACAGAGATAGAATTATACCTCATGGAATAATTCCCGATTGGTAGTACCGAGGGATTTTCATGGAGGAGAAACAGAATTTTGACAGGGACCTGGCGACACTGGCCGTGGAAGAGGCACTGAACCAGGGCGCCGAGTACGCGGAATCCAGGATTGAATCGAGTATCGTTAACGGGCTTCTGCTGAAGAACGGCAATCCCGAGATTTCAGG
>VMTD01000138.1 GCA_013791785.1 Methanobacteriota archaeon | reverse complement strand
ATTTAGTGATAAAGGCCGGGAACCCCCCGGTTTTTAAGCCGGGGATGAGAGGCCATTTACACGAATCTGAACAAAAAACAGACCGCCATGCGCCGTGCAGATATTTGCACATGAAATCAAAGCTAATCGGCTTTGATAAATTAGGTGCATGGCCCCTAGGTAAACTTCCAGCCCTGGCAACAAACGCCAGCCACTTTAGGGGCTGGTAGTTTACTTGTAAAATGTTCCCGGGCCATCGTCGAATGCGCTGTTTTCAAATGCTGGGTGTTGCGTTCAACTTGCGGTTTGTGCTGGAGTTCCACTCATGTTACTTCAACAACAATTTTGTTCTTCCCGTCCGGGTAAAGGAAGACGTTCTCCCCTTCCTTTAGGTCCAGGAATTTTGCAATCTTGGCAGGTATGCGCACACTGAGGGAATTGCCCGATTTTACAACTTTGATGCTCTTGGCCAGGCCCCATACCCCAAGTTCCTTGGCCTTTGCCTCCATCTTTTTCATCTCGGCTTCGCCGAAGAAGGATTCGCCGCACTCGTCGCATACCTCGGCATCGTACTTGCCCAGGCTCACGCCGAACATCTCTTCCTCGACCTTTCCTTTCTTCAGGGTACCTTTCTCGCACATGGGACATATCTTCATTTTTACCATCTCAGCATCACCGTTATCACGTAATACCCGTCGTCAAGCTTTCTGAACACCACTTCCAGATGTTTGTATGTGGATACAATTTTATTGCCGCGCGTCTGTTTGCTTCCTCCGATTATTGCATCGCGGACCTCCCTGGCGGATATCCCGCGCTCCACCATCCTCATCCTGGCGTGGCGACTGTACTTGATGTCAGGCATGTAAGTACTGTTATGATTTTTATTACATATATTACTTTCGATGAAAATGCGCCCCCTCCATTCAACTCCTGTTGTATTTCGGGGCCCGTTTCTGCCCCGCAATATATCGCTCCACCACATCGAATCCTTGACCTACAGACCCGTGGAAGCCGCCCGGGGCCCATAATGCCGATTTGCACCACTTCACCAGCTGGGGATACCGCTCCCTGAGATGCCTGGAGGAGTTGGATTTCACCGCCTCCATGATGCGGCTGGGTGCCAGTGTGGGCGGGTATTGCAGGAAAAGGTGGACATGGTCCTCGGCCACAGCCATCTCGATGATGTCGACGTCCAGGCATTTGCACGTCCACCGTATCTCACGTTCGCAGTCGATGGCGACCCGCCTATCAGGACCTTGGCGCGAAACTTCGGAGTAAGGACCAGGTGCAGCGCCAGCACCGACGAGGTGTGGCGGTCTGTTCTGGTTTTTATCTTCGAACGGCTTCGGTTCCGGGACGGGGCATGCATCGTACGGGATTAGGGCGGCGGGGTATATTACCCGGAATATGGGGTCGGCGAAAGTAATAATTTGTGTCGCTTGGTGCACCATCAGTGATTATTTATACAACATGGCCCATAGCATTATTTGGTGAATCGTTGAAAACCATAATCTCGGTCAAGAAGGAAGGCAAATTTTTCGTTGCCACCGATCTTATAACCAATGTAGCGGACCAGGGCCCGACAGAGGAGGAGGCCATTGCCAGGCTGAAACAGGGGCTGTTGGAGCATTACCGGATTTTGATGGAAATGGCTCCCAAGGGCTCCAAGACTTCATTCATCGAGATAGAGGTTGAAAAATTTGTCAAGGCTTCCGGTACTGTCAGCTGACCAGGTCGTAAAGGCCTTGAAACGTGCTGGCTTTAAAATTGTGAGGCAGTCGGGAAGCCACATCCATCTCTGGAATGAGAAAGATCGGGTTCTTGTAACGGTGCCGAACCATAATGAACTGGCAAAGGGCACGCTGAATGCCGTCATCAAGCAGGCCAAGATGAATAGAGAGGATTTTCTGGAACTGGTGAAGTGAATTTTGAATACTTTCGCTCACCCGGATTGAGGATATAAAAGGAAAGGCCGCATTTGGGGTATGCGGTGGACCCTGGTAGCCGATTGTCGGCTGAATACCGTTAGACGCCCCAGTCTGAAACTAACATGTGGATCCTGAGATAAATAGTTTCCGATGCCGAGGTGGCCAAGCCAAGTATGGCGGTTGGCCGAAGACCAATAAGACTGCCCCAGTCTTCGAGGGTTCAAATCCCTTCCTCGGCGGGGACTTTTTTTATGACTGGGGCGGATAATAGGCGGGGCATCGGTCACGCACTCCCGCGATGGCTAACACTCCCTTACGAGAGCACTGGGTACGTTTTCCCACCAAGGCTGGGTGAAGCCCGGCTGCGAGTAGGACGAGGCTGGGAGTCACGCACTCGCGACGTTAGCTAACATACTCCCTTCAGACGATATGCAGAAATAAGCAACAAGCCTCGTCTGTAAGGGCGGGGTATGTTAGCTGATATTAGCTAATATAAACTATATATACTTGATATTACGTTATAGGAGTGCGTGACTTGGGGCAAGGGTGATTCTTATAGAAGACCACACAAACGGGGACGAGCCAGATTATGAAAAATATGGTACGTATTCACTATATTTTGCACTGATACCTCTCCTTATTAATCCTATTCTTATTTTATGGTTATTCAGTTTATTGGATCTTGAATTTAATGATGTTTCTGAAATATTCTGGATGATTATTTTGGTGTTGATAGCCTTATTAATTATCTCATTTATTTTAGGTATACTGGCTCGTAATACCAATAAAGGTAAAAGTGGATTTTATAGCTCCTTTATTATCGGAATCGCTTATGCTGTATTTATTATGATATTGCTAAACCCGCCATTTTATTGAGTTTGTGTGGTCGATTATCCTGCAACCCGCAGCCCTGGAGCGCAAACAATGTCGCTTCGCCGCCAGCGACCCGTGATGCCTCGCCGGAGCTTTGTGTCCTTTAACCGCCGAACATCAACAAAGCGCACGGTTGCGAGCCGAAACGTATTCCCTTCGCCCGGTGAGCAATCCTGAAGAATGGAAGGGCGGGGAGTGGCAACGAAAGGTATTTACAGCACCTTTCGCATTCACTTAGGGGCTGAGTGAAGGAGTATCTGAATGGAAGAAGAAATCCACAGAAATTATCAACAAATATGTATAACTGCCAGTATTCTAAGTACCATATGTATCGTCTTATTCTTTTTTGGATTTATGTTAGCTGTTCAAAATGCAAATATGGGAATATTAACATCAACTCAAGCAAGTGCACTAACTTGTTTCATAACATTGATATTCATTTTCGGAATCACTGGCATAATATTTGGCTTGAAAGCAAGAAAAGAAAAAAGCAATTTGTCAATTACTACTGGCATATCATTAAGCATACTTTCAACAATCTTTTCTGGAATCTTTATGATTATTATTTTGATAGGAATTTAAGATACTCCGTAATGAAGACCCTGGAGCGAAACATTTTCCAAACGACGCCAGCGACCGTAGATGCCCCGCTCGGAGGAATCCGTCCTCCAAACGACGTGTGCCTGCCACTGCTCAGGATTCCGACGAGTTCGACGGTTCCAAACTGTATGGGTGGACTGCATTTGTAAACGGGAGGGGAGGAGAATCTGAGGCTCAACCGAAGGGCGGGGAGTGGCAACGAAAGGTATTTACAGCACCTTTCGCATTCACTTGGGGGCGAGGATTTACGGTACTGGCAACGGAAAGTATTATATATACACGAAGTATATATGATATTAACGTGATATTATGGTTAAAGCTATAATCGAAATAGATGATCACACCAATCAGGTGCTTAATATTGTCAAAGCCCAGTATGCTCTCAAAGACAAATCTGAAGCAATTGAAACTGTTGTTCAGCTTTATGAAGAAGAAATTCTAGAACCTGAACTGAAGCCAGCATATATTAAAAAGATTAATAAAATCAGAAAAGAAAAAGGCATCAAGGTTAAATCATTTGCAGATAGATATGGACTGAGTTAAATGTATAATTTGATTATCCAGCCTACTGCAGATAAGGCATTTATTAAGTTGGCTAAGAAAGATAAGGAGCAGTTACAGCGAATTAATAAAAAAATTGAGCAGATTCTTGAAGACCCATATCGATTTAAACCTATGAAATTTCCTTTAGATGGTTGCAGGCGAGTTCATATTGGTTCTTATGTTATTCTCTATGAAATCGATGAATCTAATTCAACTGTAACAATACTGAATTATGATCATCACGATAATATCTACATTAAGTAAATCCGAAGCCCCTGGAGCGCAACCAATGTCGCATCGCCGCCAGCGACCCGTGATGCCTCGCCGGAGCTTTGTGTCCTTGAAACGCCGAACATCAACAAAGCGCACGGTTGCGAGCCGAAACATATTCCCTTCGCCCGGTGAGCAATCCTGAAGAATGGAAGGACGGGGAGACACAACACAGGCGATTCAAATCCAGGCGACCGCGGCGCAGGATTTATATAGACGCCTGTGCATTCACTTGGCGAGCGTATCCAGGCAGTTACTGGGGCACGTTTGTTTTTTAATCGAAAGATTTAATAAGTAAGAATTCCTTACTATCTATTGGTGAGATAATGACAGATGTTGTAAAAGTTACGTCAAAGGGCCAGATTACCCTTCCGATTGATATCAGAACCGCGCTGGACATCAGCGATTCCAGCTATCTAGTGGTTGAACAGGTCGGAGATTATGTTTTGATGAAGAAAGCTGAAATCAGGCTCAAAGAAATCCAGTCCATTCTCAAGAACGATGCCAAGCGCAAGAAAATTACCAAGAAACAACTGCTGAAAGCCTTGGAAAAATCTGAGAAAGGGACGTGGAATTAGTGCGCACTTTTTTCGATGCAAACATTCTCATATCCGGAATAGTATTTGATAGGAACGAGCTTGAGGCAATACTGATAACAATGGATGCTGGCCATACACTTGTCATCTCGGATCATATTGAGGAAGAAATATTCAGAGTGATGTTAGAGAAATTCCCAGAGCATTCCAAGTTGTTCCATGAATTCATTAGTAATGCTGGCTTTGAGGTCGTTCCAAGAGATGTCTATGTTGACAAACTAGATGATTACAACATCGTCAGAGATAAACATGATAGACACGTGCTAGCTTGCGCTGATCTAACCAAATGTAATATTATTGTGTCTGGAGACAAAGACTTATACGAATTGAAAAAATTCAAAAATATCCAGATACTTAAATCAGTAGATTATCTCAAAATAGTAAAGTAGTGCCCCAGTAACTTATAATTTAAGCGAAGCTGGAGCGCAAACAACCACCCTTCGCCGCCAGCGACCCGTGATGCCTCGCCGGAGCTTTTCGTCCTTCAACCGCCGCACTGCCAGAAAAGCGCACGGTTGCGAGCCGAAACGATGACCCAGCGCCCGGTGAGCAATCCTGAAGAATGGAAGGACGGGGAGCAGGGTCGAAAGGTATTTACAGCACCTTTCGCATTCACTTGGGGGACGAGCGACTGGCCGCTTAGGTTGTGTGCCCGTTTAGTTAGCCAGTGGTGGAAGAATATATCCGGTGAAATGGTGAAAGCAATGAGTGATGTAGCATTAGAATGGTTTGGACACGCAGCATTCAAGATGCAAATCGCAGGTAAGATATTGTTCTTTGATCCTGTTAGAAAGAACACGTTGCTAGGAACTACTTTAGAGCCAGCAACTGAAAATAATATTTCTGCAATCTTTATTTCACATGAACACTGGGACCATTATGATGCTGACACCATTCTCGCACTTACTTCACCTGGAACAAAAACTCACTTTCCATTTTCAGTAGCCAGCCCTTTTTCATGCAGATTGACTTTTGAGGTAGAGGATAAACAATCACTAAAGAAATTAACACAATCTTTCTCACCAGTTCGAATAAATGATGAAATCGAAATTGATGACATCTCTGTTAAATGTTTAGAGGCAACAGAAGGTTTATCATTTTTAATAAAATATGGACAAAAAAAGATTCTGTTTATGGGCGATTCTATAGCATTAGAAGACATGATTGAAGAAAAGCCAGACATCATTTTATTTCCGATTTGGGCTGTTGAAGGTGAAGAATCAGATATGGAGAATTTCTTAAAACTTGCAGGTGAAAGCATTTGCGTTCCGATGCATTTTCACAACAATCCAGATTCTCTACCAAATTTCTTTATCGAATCAGATAAGCTTCAAAATTTGTTTCCTCAAAATATCAAATTGAAAGTATTAGAAAGAAATGTTCCAGTTGAGTTTTAAAGAGCGTTCTGAGCAGGTAGGGGACGGCCAGCGGAGGAACGCAAGGTTAGGGGAGGCCGTGGGAGTAGGCACACAACCGTATTCGTGCGTAAGCGAAGTCACCTGGCCCGTGAACGATCTTTTGTTCCAAACGCCGGGAGGGCCCCCGTGATGCCCCGCCGGAAATGGCCGTCCAGCAAACGACGCGATATAGGCCATGCACGGTTGCGAGCCGAAACGTATTCCCAACGCCCGGTGAGCAATCTCGAAGAATGGAAGGACGGGGAGCAGAGTCGAAAGGTATTTACAGCACCTTTCGCATTCACTTGGCGTAGCGGAGGAGTGCCCGAAATCAAACTGCTGGCTAACGAGGGATGGCCGTTTACAAAGGGGTGTACAAATCAATTTAAATATGAGCGGATACATTGTATTTCCGATAGGTAATGGATATGCGGAAGCAAATAATTGTAATCTGGTTGTGTTGTGCTATTTTATTAAGTTCAAATATTATTATATCGAATTTTTCTGATCCTGTGAAAGCAACTGGTATTGGTAATTATCCACCCCCATTATATGGTGATTGGCTAATTAATACAAATACGATAATAGTAAATGAAACAATTACACTGAATGGAAATTTATCGATAACTAGCGGGGGAAAATTAATCTTAAGGAATTGCACATTAGAAATGAACTGCACCAACAATGGATCCTATAGAATAGAGGTATTGTCTGGGGGACAATTGTTCATCAAAGATTATGATTCCAATCGAGACACATCGTTTGATGCCAGCGTAATTACATCTAAAATTCGGGATTCGTGTCATCGTTTTCTATTCTGGGTAGAAAATGGAGCAATATTTGAGATGCAAAATAGCGAATTACATGAATGTGGCTATACGGGTGACTACCATTCGGGATATCGAAATGGTGGTTTACATATATCTAGTACTGAATCATTAATCGAGGGAAATTTGATTGAAAATTGTTTCGTTGGCTTGTATTATAATTATTCAGTAACCGACGGAACTCATACGATTACGAACAACCTTATTTCAAATTGTCAAACTGGAATATTTTTTTATTATTCTCACGGTGAGAACGAAGTTTCCAATAATCGGGTAGAAAATTGCACATGGGGGTTATATTCCAGCATACCTGAAAGCCATACAGATGTTATAAATAATACTTTTAGTAACAATTATTGTGGTGCATGCTTTTCTGGTGCTGTTACAAGCGGATATCCTTACATTGAAAACAATTCATTTTTTATCAATCAAATTGGCTTATATCTCGACACATCATATGGAGTTATGTCTGGAAACATCTACAAATTTAATACATATGGTGCAAGAATAAAAGATGAATATCTCAATCCCAGTCGAAGGGGACTCTATCCAAATATAACTGCCCACAACAATCCATTCGTCAATGATACCTTTTCGAATAATTCAAATTATGACCTATGGTTAGAAAATGTTAATGCCTATTTATTAAACACAACTTGCAATAAAATTGATTATTCCGACGCGGGAAATTTAAGAATGTTAACCGTCGATTGGTTCCTTCATATCCAAGTGATTGATGAAATGGGGGCACCTATACTAGGGGCTACGGTAAACGTGTATGACAATAACACACCTAGTTCATATCAATCGTTTAATACAACATCTGATGGATTTGTACGATGGATAAGATGTACTAACTATACTGAAACAAGTACTGGCATTAATATAGGTTTTAATCCTTACTCAGTGATTGTAGAATATAAAGGATTATTACAAAAAATACAGGTTCAGATGATAAAATCAGAAAAGATTATTATTACTCTCAACCTTTCTATGATAATCACGAATATTACTATTAGTCAATTGAATCAAACATCTGCAACAATCTTTTGGAATACAATTATTCCAAGTGATAGTGTTATAAGATATTCATCGCAGTCGGATTTGACTAATAACATCACGAAAAGTAACTCCACGCTGACGATCAATCATAATGTTACATTATCTGGGTTAACTCCCGGAACTATGTATTATTTTGAAATTATTGCGACAGATGGATTTGTTAATGTTACAATTGATAATAATGGTACTGTGTATTATCAATTTGCAACTGCGCAGATATCTAATAATACAAATCAAACGGATGACATTCCATCCTCTCAGTTTTCAATTAATGATTATTGGGAAGTAATTTTAATAATTTTTGTAGTCATTATTCTTGTTTCAATCATATTTTTTCACTTCAGAAAGCGTAAATCTCTTTCGCCATAATACAATCTAAAGGCCATCCCAGTCGTTATCCCGTAGGGCACTCCGTAGCGAAGCTGGAGCGCAACCAATGTCGCTTCGCCGCTAGCGACCCGTGATGCCTCGCCGGAGCTTTTCGTCCTTTTTTAGCCGGTATGCCAGAAAAGCGCACGGTTGCGAACCGAAACATATTCCCTTCGCCCGGTGAGCAATCCTGAAGAATGGAAGGGCGGGGAGCACAGTCGAAAGGTATTTACAGCACCTTTCGCATTCACTTGGGGGGCGAGCGTATGGTTGATGAAGAAATAAATACTGGACACAAAAAATCAAAACTACAAAAACGCATACTCATTTTGGCAATCACCATCGCAATTATTATTGTAATCACATTAGTTTCAATGGATATATATGGCTGTTTTAGAAATGATATACCTGAAGGCGCATCACCAGTAATTGCTGTATCTGTTACCCCGACATTTGGCAATCCAGATTATAGAGTATGGTTTCTATATGATGATGGCTCGTTGTTTCAATTCTCATTTCAAAGGGATTATAACAATTCTGGAGTCAGATATTCCTCTTATCTAGGAAATGATATTACTATTCCTGCGATGAAAATTATAGCTAACATTACCGGAGGAATCCCTCATTATTGGAATGAATCCGATGGTGTTATTATTACTGGCTCACATTATGACAAATTATCTGACTCAGAATTTGATTATGTGATGAATGCAATAGATAATAGCAATTATTCAGAATGGGACAGAACCCCTGTATGGGGTGGATTTGATATACCTGACTGGCATATGATTATTTGGAATAATACATCTTCATTATCTTTTAGTATTCAAGGTGATGCGCCAGATGGTTTTGATTTTTTAAGAGATGTCATTATTAGATGCGAATATCTAGATGCGAAATAGTCTTTTAGCGAGCCCCTGGAGCGCAAACATCCTCGCTTCGCCGCCAGCGACCCGTGATGCCTCGCCGGAGCTTTTCGACCTTTCAACGCCGCTTGGCCAGAAAAGCGCACGGTTGCGAACCGAAACGTATTCCCAACGCCCGGTGAGCAATCCTGAAGAATGGAAGGGCGGGGAGTAGGAACGAAAGGTATTTACAGCACCTTTCGCATTCACTTGGCGTAGCGGAGGAGTGGCCGGTGGAAGGTACAAAAACAAAATACATTCTTGTCGCACTGGTTGCTGCTATTATTGTGGTTGCATCTATCGGTTTAGTTCTCATGACGAATGAGAGTCAAGGAATTACAGCATTAGAGGGAAATGAAATTGCTAATTCATTAGCAAAAGAATGGAATGAATCTGCCGAGCTCGTTTATGTGATGGGTATGGGTGAGAAATATTCCGATGGGCGATGTGAAAAATGGGGATATACATATACCAATAATAATCCAGATATGAATTTATCTAAAGGATTTGCATTAACTATTTGTGCAAATGGAAGTATTTATTCGGGAGAATTAGAACATCCACCATCTCCTTCCATAATTAATGACTGGATTATTGATAGTGATACAGCAGTTGAAATTGCAATGTCAGATTCATCAATAAGAGATTTCATGAGAACATATTACAGCGAATATCTAGAATATTTTACTCTAACTGCAGGTGGTTGGCGTATTATTTGGAACGATTGGGGATTTATGGATGACCCACATAACATCGCAGTAAGAATAGATGCAACCTCAGGTGAAATAACTGATGTTTATAACCCATAACAGATAACTAGAACCCCGCCGGCCACTCCGTAGCGTAGCAGGCCATCATCATTTTCCAAACGACGGATGGCCCCGTGATGCCTCGCCGGAGCTTTTCGTCCTATACTGCCGCATCGCCAGAAAAGCGCACGGTTGCGAACCGAAACATATTCCCTACGCCCGGTGAGCAATCCTGAAGAATGGAAGGGCGGGGAGCAGAGTCGAAAGGTATTTACAGCACCTTTCGCATTCACTTGGCGAGGGAATGGATGGGAGATAAATTCGATTTAATAAAGAAAAAATATCACTGGTTAAAACCCAGAATTCTACCAATAACCATTGTGATAATAATTTGGATCTGTCTGGCTCTTATCCAGATAGTTCCAGTTACAATGGTTCAATATCGAGATGATATTGAAATTTACAGAGAAACATATTATGCATCATTTTTTGATGTAGCCAGTGATGGTTTTCAATGGAAACTATACATAGATACTTATGGAATTCCAAATGAATTTGTCCATACTGCCAACATTATTATTTCTGGACTGATTATTCTTTCAATAATTCCATTGTATGTTTTCATATGTTGGCTTACCAATAAAAAAGGAAAATCGAATCTCCCGGAATGACCGAGCTGGAGCGCAACCATCCACCCTTCGCCGCCAGCGACCCGTGATGCCTCGCCGGAGCTTTTCGTCCTTTCAACGCCGCTTGGCCAGAAAAGCGCACGGTTGCGAACCGAAACGTATTCCCTTCGCCCGGTGAGCAATCCTGAAGAATGGAAGGACGGGGAGACACAACACAGGCGATTCAAATCCAGCGACCACGGCGCAGGATTTATATAGACGCCTGTGCATTCACTT
>VMTD01000050.1 GCA_013791785.1 Methanobacteriota archaeon | reverse complement strand
ATTGATGCTTCCAGTATGCTGTTTTATCAATCTTTTTTAGTGAATAGTGAAAAATGAAAAACTGAGTATTTTTGTCCTTGAGAGCCGATTCTTTCACCATTTACCTCCCAACGTCACTTTTCACTATTCACTTTACACTTTTCACGATTCGCTTCGACCAATCAATCCGTCGTAAATCTAAAATCTACAATCGAAAATCTAAAATCTACAATCGTTATCGTTTCGCTGAATACTTATGGTAGCTTTTGTATCAATAATATTAATGTGAATGAGTTCAACTGCGAAGCGTCCTCGACATGGCGAATTCCTTGTTCCTCAGGGCGACTGGGTGGTAGGGATTGATACGCAGAACTTCTTCGTAACACTGAATGGCTTCGTCGAACTTTCCCTGGGATTGCAGCGCCGCGGCCTTGTTCAGCCACACACCCACGTCGTAGGGGTCTATCTTGAGCGCGCGATTGTAAGCATCCAGGGCAGCATCGTTCATGCCCATGACGCGGTATGTGACGCCCATGTTGGACCAGATGCCTGAGTCACCCGGATTGATGTTGAGGGCTTTCTTGTAGCATTCCAGCGCTTCATCGGTGCGACCCAGGGTGCGCAGGGCTATGCCCTTGTTGGAGAGGAGATCCGGATCATTCGGATTGTATGTCATAGCTTTATCATAACAATAAAGGGCTTCCCCCAGCAGTCCGAGCCTGTGAAGTGAAACGCCCTTGTTGAACCATGCCCAGGAATCGTTCGGATTCTGTTCCAGGGCCTTGTCAAAGCACTCGATGGCCTGCTCGCTCTTTCCCATCTTCTCCAGGGCAACGCCACGGTTGAACCAGGAATCATCCGGCGGCCGGTTCTCGAAATTGTAGGCAAGCGGTGCCTGTTTGACCGGTATCTGGGGCGCTTCGTCCTCCGGCGGTTTCACCCTGAGTTTTCCGGAGACCTTTGCCTCCCTCCTGGGTATGGGCTTTTCCTCGGAGACCAGTGCCGGTTTGTGCGTCTCGGCAGAGAACTGGTATCCGCAGATGTCGCATGCGTCAATGTTGGTATGCCACATGGCGCCACATTCCGGGCACTCGACCTTGTTGCCTGTGAGAATGTAATTTCTAACGTCTTTCACTTGATCGAACTTCTTACTCAGGGCACTGGATATTTCGGTTGTGACGGAATCTGGGTTCAGCGGAACCATGAGCGTACAGTTCGCCTTGTTTGTACAGGCATCGAGTTTCGCCAGGAATTTCTCCACCTCCTTGTAACCGTTTTCCAAGATGATGTACCCCAAGTCGTCAATGAGAATGACGCATTCAGCATTTTCCTCGGTGAAGGCCTTGACCCGCGACCATATCTTCGTGTTCAGGAGCTTGGGGTCCAGCGCATTCTCCACGCCCTCCATGTCCGTTATCCAGATGATATCGGCATTCTTGAGGCCGTACTCCTTGTGCAATTTTCTCGGCAATGTGGTGGTGATGCAAAGTCCCTGGACGCCGCTCTTCAGAAATTCGGCGAACAGTTCGTAAGTGAAATTCGTCCTGGCCTCGTAAATCAGGTGATTCAGTCCTTTTTCCAGCATATCTCTCCCCCCTACATACTCCTCGACTCAAGTTCCTTGACGGCAATCTCCCTGTTCCGTTGGGCCAGCTTTCTGCCGGGGTCAATGGCCAGGGCCTTGTCATAGCATTCAATAGCTTCCTTGAGAAGCCCCATGCTTCCAAGTACCACACCCTTGTTGCTCCAGACACCCGCATCCCTGGGGTTAATCTCGATGGCTTTATCGTAACACTCAATGGCTTCCTTAACCCTGCCGACGCTTCTGAGGGCGATACCCAGATTGCTCCACAGCGCCGAATCGCTCGGATTTATGCCCAGACCCTTGTAATAGGACTCGATGGCCTCCTCGGTGCGGCCCAGGCTGCGCAGGGCGATACCGCGATTACCCCAGATTTCCGAGTCGCTGGGGTTCACTTGAATAGCGTGGTCGTAACAGACCAGTGCTTCAGCAACACGGCCCAGCATCTGCAGGGCGACCGCCTTGTTGAAAAGTGATTGCTGGTGGGTCGGGTCAAGTTCCAGGGCCTCATCATAGGCCTTCAGAGCCTCATCGTACTGCCTGGCCCTTCCCGCGGCGATGGCCTTGTTGTATTTCTCCTGGACCATGCGCCTTTCCACATCGGTCAAACGCTTCTTGACACCTTTCTTCATGTGGGGTTCCAGGGCCTTGTTGATGTCCAGGGCCAGCGAGTCCAGGGCTTTTCTGGTCCCCCTGAGTGTGCTGACGTCCCCGTTGTAATCCTTGAAAACGGAGGAATACTGTTTCTCGATACCGATTATATTGTTCTTCAGGACCTTCTTGATATCGTTCATTATCTTGTGGATGTACTCCTCGGCCTTTCCGGAGAAAACTATGGCTTCAGAAATATACTGGCCGTCGGCAATGAGAATGATGTAGCCTTTCACGTCCATCCTGCTGAAATCGGAAACCTGGTCGCTGGCAAAGGAATTGCTTATGAAATCGAGTATGGCCTGAAACATGCCGCCGATGAGGTCCGGGTCGATGAGGTCCTGCTCGCGCCACGTTCTCCGCTGGATGAGGGTTCCGCTTCCTCTGTGAATGAGATAAATGTCCTCTATCTCCAGTTCCAGTTCTTCCTCGACTATATCGACCGGGGATTCCGGAGGTGCCTGGATGCGCAGGGCGCTGGGCGCGGGAACGGGCGGAGCCGATACCGCTGCGGAAACGGGTGCCGCCGCGGAGGCCTGGGGTTCGGGCTGCGGGGCCGGGCCGCAACCGAGTTCCTGGGGAGAGCCAATCTTGTCGAAATCCTTCTCCAGCATGGCCAGTGTTTCCCGGCTGAATGAATTCGGGTTTATGACGACGAGTATCGTGGCATCGTGCATGGACGCCATATCGTTTATGCGCTTGACGAATTTCCTCACCTTGTCGTAATCGTTCTCCAGAGAGAGATAAGCCATACCGTCAAGCAGGAAGACCGGCTCACCGCCGCCCTTGACGAATTTGGTTATGACCCTGGTAATCTCGAAATCAAGCCTTGTGGGACTGAGGGTTTCCTTGTCCCCGGTGGAATCGGAAAGCCAGTGAACATTGGCCTTGCCCATTCCGTACATCTTCTTCAGTTTCTGCGGATAAACTGTTGTTATGCACAGGCCCGGAGAATCATCGCTAATCATTTCGTTGAACAAATTGAACGATATGTCCGTTTTTTCCTCGTAGATAAGGTAATTGAAGCCCTTGTCTAGCACGCAACCGCCCCTCAATGCTGTTTCCAGCAATACATGATACAGCGAAGGCATTTTATATTTTCGCATCCAATAACCGAGTAATGCACCATAACGTTCAGAGGGCGCGGATTGGAAATTATTATAAACAGCCCGGTATTGCTGTGGTAGTATCGCACAAGCCAAATGCAGGGATAGCCAAGCCTGGTCAACGGCGCTAGATTCAGGGTCTAGTTCTTAGTGATTCACCGGTTCGAATCCGGTTCTCTGCATATTATTTTCTTATAACAATAACAAACTACCAGCAAGAACATTCCTTTCGCATATCATATTATATTCATTCATGCGAAAGGTATGCACACGCCTCAGCAACAATTTTATATCCCGCCCAGTTATTCCAGCATCATGCATCAGGGTGACTGAATGGAAGTGGAATGGAAGGTCGATTCCGCAGTTCACGATGAAGGATGGAAGCGCATAAACGCCATCACTGGAGAACTTTCTGCCGTTGTAAAGGATGTGCACACCATTCTCGACCTGGGCGGAGGCTCGGGCTGGTTCGGCATGCATCTCGCAAAGGAACACCCGGATGCGAGGGTCATATCCCTGGACATCGTACCCAGACCCGGAGAGAAAAGAGTAAACCACATCAAGGGAAGCGCCCTGGACATCCCGCTGAATAATGAGTCCGTTGACATAATCGGCGCCAACGCCATCCTGCACCATGTCCCGGATGAGCTGGACAAATGCGCAAGCGAGATTAACCGCGTCCTGAAGCCTGGGGGATATTTACTCACGCAGGAACCGCTCGCAGAGAACCCGCCAGCGCGCTTCACCAGGGGATTCGTGAAGACCAACATCCACGAGGAAGGAGAACGGCCCCTTTCGTATGAAAAGATGGAACAGGCCATCCTGAAGAGCGGCCTGAAGATAGAAAGGAAGGAATTCTTTTTCCTTACCTCGTACCTCATACCCCACATCATCCCGCTGGCACCCAAGGCCCTGAGAGGGATTCTGCGGTGGAAAGGCCTCTTCCTGGTCCGACTGGACAGGGCGTTGCTGGAGAAGCTGCCCGGGCTGAGCAGGTGGGCGGCGTATGTGAGCATCGTGGCGCGGAAACAATGAACATCCGAGCGGCACTATTGCTCTGGATATGTCTTTTGTTCCTTTGATTTGATTGGAAATATTCGTTTAATGATAAAATTGTCCAGTTTCTCAGATATGAATTCAATCGGAGATACCTCTTTGTAGTACATAATAATCAAAATCAAAATTAGACATATTATGAAAACAGCTGGGTTGATTATATTGTAAACTTGATTATGTGTCAACATTGTACTTGAAGTCAGTGAAAAATCAGACAATGGGTAAAATATTGGAACTGGCCAACTCGTACCGACAATATCCGCTACCAAATGCATAGAAAATGCAGAAAGTGCCCCAAAGAATATTTTGATTTTATCTGTGGAAAGGGCGCATGCAACAATAGCCACCAGCAACCCAAATACAAGTGAATGACCAAAAGTGTGATGATACTCATAAAACTGGGAATCATTGAACAGAACAAAAATGCCATCGATATCGAGTACTACGCCCGCAATAACAATCAACCGCCTATCATTTACCTGTTTGGCAAAGATAATTGCCACAAGCCAGGCAATCATTCCGTGAACAATGGGGGACATAACCGGAAATCTCCTTCATCAGTACTCAACAGCACCCACATCTACGCACCCCGAGTAAATGCGCAACCGGCTATTTATCGGTTGCGTTAATGGGTTTCGTCCTTCGGTTGGGGTTCAGATTACTCTCGGCGTAGTAGGTCAAATTTCATTTATGAACTATATTGATCCCTTTCTCAATCAAATAAGATTTGAACACATTAAAAACATCTGATGGCATATTGAAATAATCATATGTGTCAACACCCTTTTTGCACACAAAAACCGCGATATATCCGGCAAGGCGCTTATTTACTTTACTGGCATCTTGAAAGAATATTTTTTCTATCGAATCGAATGTGTGGGTATATTCCCCTTTGAGAAATATTGCATTGATGGTCTGTATCGAAAAACCGAAATCATATACCTTGAACCGCACATTGTCCAAGGCCAAATCCGGGTTCGGTACGGTATATTCCCATTCATGTACAACAGTGGCAATTTTTTTGAGCGAGGAAATATCCCGCTTATACTTTCTCCCGTTGAAGTAAGATAAGATGCCGGATACGCCTACAAGAAACAACCCGATGAACAGAACCCACATGAGGGCAACGGCCAGAAATCCCATGTTGTAATCCATCAATCTGAGTGAAGGTCCCGCCAAAGACACCATTAAAAATGCTGCAAAACCCAGTGCGAAAATCCCCATTATGGCGTTAAATATGCCAATCCCTTTTCCGACCTTGGCTTCGCTGGCATCGTGAAATTCTTCGATGACCAACGAGGATATCAACATTGTGATTCCGGTAAGAATCAACAGAAAATATACCAAACCCAGAGATGTGACGGGAAAAGAATACGATAGAAGAGCTGCCAGAAAAAATATGACTGCGCCTGACCAGAACATTGCATTATTGTGTTTTCTCAATGAGATTCTCCCATCAAGTGAATGCGAAAGGTGCTGCATATACCTTTCGTCGCGGCCACCCCCGCCAATACAAAAGGACGCTGGGGCAGACACTCAATTCAATCAATTTCGCTCTCACGGTAAAACAATAACAGAATGATGAGGGCCATACCTCCAAAAATAATTGCATCTCCCAATATGTATGAATCAAATAAGTATCTGAAAATCAAGCCAAGCACTAAGGAAACAATGGAGATTAATACAATAAGAGATGAAAAACGCATCAGCATGTCCAATGTCATTTTCGGTTTGGGTATCTCACTGTCAGATAATTTCATTTCTTAACCGAAATGGAATGGGAATGCGGCTGCAAATACCTTTCGTCACGGCAGCCAGCGCAATTTGAATCCAACTCGTCGCAAGTTGAATGCAACTCAAAACACATATGGACAGCGCATTCGACAATGGTGCGGCATCATATTATCACTAAATCAGCACCATGAATTGCAATCATTCTGCAACCAATCGGTGAATACGAAGTCTAAATCTCAACAAAAAAGAGTATTCGCCATGAATCAACATTATTCATTCAATCAGATTCATCGTGTGTGAAATTTCCGCAAAATTATAGCAAGCATTAAGAATGCATAATTTTGCGGGACTACGCCACTTCCATCCCGGAACTCTGCGGTGCCCCGGCCTTCTGCCCGACCTTGACCTGGGGTACCTGTATCGGCGGAGGTAACCGCATATCCCTGGCAAGGACAACGCCCTGCATGATGCAGTTCCTCATTATCAGGTTGAGAACTTCATTGGCGACATCGTCGGGCAGCTTCTTCTCCTTGGTCCACTGCTGCGCAATACCGCCAACGCCCTCAAAGAGAACGTAACCCTCCAGTTTTATGGAAGCGATGGCGCCCATTCCGGTATAATTGATGGCAAATCTGAAACCCAGCTCGGTCTCCTTGTCCGAGCGCTCTATTACCTGGGTTATCTCGTGGTTTACCTGTATCTGGATGTTCTTGTGGACCTCGGTGGCCCTGGAAAAACGCCTGGAATCTATAGTCATGAACTCGAAATTTTTCACCGGCATGTTACTCACTCCCTGAAACCCCATGACCCCGCACTAAATAGATATTTCGCATGGGCATCATTGGTTCTTTATTTCCTTCTTGACATTGGGTCTTTCCTTGTAGAACATCTTGGAACCGCAGACCGTGCACTGGATACCCACATTGTTGATGTCACCCATGACCCTTTCCTTGCACTTGGCGCACCTGTACATATCTTCAGGTCTCCTTTTCCGGCAGCAGTTCCTCGCTCTCCTCGGGAACCGGCTCCTTGCCGAGTTCCTGGGCGAGGTTGGTTGCGTCCTCTGATTTGAACCGCGCTGCCTGGCTCTGGGCTTCTTCCCTGGTGTAACTTCTCACCCTGATGGAATAAGCTGAAGCCGCGAATTTGAGGCCACAATGTTTGCAAGTCCATATTCCCGAACTCAATCTCTTGACAGAATCATTCTGGCATTCCGGACAGCGGGAAGGTCTCGCTCTGTGCCTGCTGACGCTCTTGATCTGTTTGCGAATCTTGACGCCGTACCTGGCTCCGAATTTCCCGGTCATGCCTGCCTTGTTGGTTCTCTTTGCCATTTTACTCACCTGTTTGAATCCTGGTTCTTAGCTCCAGGCTCATTTTTTGGGCCATGTCCAATGCCCTGACGACATCGTCGTAAGTGAGTGACCCTTTTAAACCTTTCTGCATGGCCCTGAAGTGTCCGTTGTCATCAACGGAAACGGTGAACCGCGCATCTGCACTGAGTTCCTCATTAACTGTTGGATCTGCCATCAGGATGTCCCTCAACTTTACGAATGTGATGGTAACTGGCCAGAGATTCACCGGCAACGGAAAGTCCTCGCCCAGGCCGAATCTGGAAGCCGGCACCGCGGTGGTGTGAAGGGCCAGCAGTGAGGCCATTGTAGCGGCATCGAAAAGGTTCCCGTCATAATTGATTACATGGATATCCAGGAAGACCATCCATATCTTTTTTCCGGGTTCTATGCACAGGGCCTGCATATCCAGCATGCCGCTCTCGCGAATGCCGCGGTCCACCACCCTGGCAATCTCCACAGATTCGTCGGAAGGTGCGCCTGACTCGAATCCGGGATGGGCCATTGGTTTCAGTTCGCAGCCGGTCATGAGAACACCCTGGTCCTGCTTGTCCGGGTAAGGTTCGCCGGGCTGAAGTTTCACGCCCACGAGCACATCCGTTTTTCCCAGCGTCAGCCTGGCACTTCCCTCGGCTGTGCTTATGACGTCCGTCTCGAAAGATATGGACCTGAAGTCTTCGAGGGATCTATCGTCCTCTCTGCAGCCGCACTGGGCCAGCTTGTAAATGAGCTCCTTCTTGATCTCGGGGATTATGGTGCGTTTCATTGTTCCGTCCCCCCGTCATCCATATCGGCATAATTGACTGCGTATCTGCGTCTGAGCGCGCCTATCTGGAGTTCGTGAATCTGCTCGCATGCCGAGATTGCCATGTCCATTGCCTTCCGGAACTCGACCATTGTCATGTGACCGTCCATCTGGAGAAGGACGATTTCACCCGTGCCGGGAACATAGCCTAAGGGCATGTCCGCCTGACCGAAATTATCTTCCTTCTTTCCCAGGTCAAGGGCGATATGGCCGTCTATTTTCCCTGCAGCACAGGCCGCCACCATGCCTATCATGGGTATTCCGGCATCCGCAATCGCAACCGAAGCGGCCGTCAGCCCGGCACATCTCGTGCCGGCATCTGCCTCCAGAACCTCGATGTAAACATCGATGCTGGCCCTGGGAAATTGATTGGTCAATATTACGTTTTCAAGCGCCTCGGCGGTTATCTTGGAAATTTCAGTCGCCCTCCTATTGGGACCGGGCCGCACCCTCTCGTCGCCGGAGAACGCTGCCATGTTGTAATTCACCTGTACGATGGCCTTTGCAGTGTCCTGGAGATACTTGGGCTGGGCCTCCTTCGGGCCGTACACCGCAGCCAGGACCTTGTTGGCACCCCATTCAACATAAGCGGAACCGTCGGCATTCCCGAGAACACCGGCCTCAATTTTTATGGGCCTCAGCTCGTCGAGCGCCCTGCCATCCACACGCAGACCATCACTGTTCAACAACACAATATCTTCAGACATCAAATCACACTCCGTCAACATCATTTGTATCGGGGACATTGGTCCCGCCCAGCAGAAAGGTTCTTACCTCGTCAGTCAGACCGTGCAAGTGAGTACCGCGGTCTATCAGTTCTATGGCCGCAGACGCTTTCACCATGCCGTCCAGCTCTCCGTCAATCCATATAACTCCGTTCTGGCCTATGAAAATTCTGCAACCTGTGTGCTCCTTCAACAGGGATATCATGGAACCGCCCTTGCCTATCACCCTGGGAACCTTTGTGTGAGAGAGCCTCATTATCTGGCCGGAAGTGAGTTTTCTCAACCCCTGCTCCTTCATGGTGATGTTCACCCGACGGGTCTCGTCCACCTGGCTGATCTTGGCCAGTACTATGTCGCCGACCCTTAGGTACTGGGTCGTTGTTCCGAAATCCACCTTCCAGGGGGTCTCGTTTGCATGCAGGAATGCGGTATAGGGACAGTGGATATCAACCATCCAGCTGTTTGGACCTGCATCCTGGATGAGTCCGATAATTGAATCCCCAGGCTTTGGTTGGTATTTGCCGGAGAAAGGTATCACGTTCACAAAACCGGCCCTGTAATTAACAATACCCAGCTGGGCTGCAAAAATCTCATCGCCTCTCCGGTAGGTTCCCATACCCGATTTGAGGCTTGAATCGCCCACTGATTCACCGGGTATCACCAGGATTCTGTCCGTTCTCTGCACGTCATCTTCAGACATATATATCGCAACCAAACACCGAACCGTTCCCGACGTTGAAAACGGCGTTATCATTCACTTGGTATGTACCCCAATAGCGGACAAGTTATTTGAGTATTTTGCTCTCGACGCTGCCCTTGGTTTTCTCATTGAGCCTGTCGAAAAGGTCCTGCTGCAGGCCTGCGGGTATCTCCACCACACCGACCCATGAGCCGTCGGAGGTCCATTCTTCCTTGCTGATGGTGCCCATGCCCTTGATGTCGCCGTAGCATTTGCCGTAATCGGTACCGGAAAGTTTGATTGCCAGCCTCAGTTTTTCGAAACTTATTGGAAGTATCGCCCTCAGGGCCTGGACCACGTCCTTTACCTGGGCGTTGACCGGTTTCATGGGGTCAATGTGAATTCCGGCCTCGGCAATGGCGCTCTCTATCCTCTGAGGAGGGTGCGGTGTTTTCGTCTGGGGGTTCATGGACTCCCTTACGATGATTGCCACAATCTGACGGAACTTTTCCTCCTGCATCACCCGCCTCTGCTCGGTGGTCAGTTGCACCTGGCCCCTCTTGAGGATGTCGATGGCAATCTCTTTTGTATTGGAGGTGACAAAGGCATCGTCCATCTCTTCCTGGGGTGCGCGTTTTCCCTTCCTGGCATCGGAGAATATCTGCTCGGCAGGCATGTGTTCCAGAATATCTTTCCATTCGTCTGACCGGCCGTCATTAACATAATCCGCTTCCAGGATTATCTCAAAATTGTGGCCGCGAAATTCGAATCTGGCAATAACCATGCCATCCATGAGGTCATCGGTATGTTCCTTCTGGAAATCCTTGGACATGCTCTCTCCTACAGCTTGTCAGTGTATTTCTTTATCTGTTCCGGTTCCAGCCTGACGAATTTTTCGCCCTTCCTGATGAGGCCAATTTCTACAGTTGTATCGGTAGGGGCTTCATCACCGCTGATTTTCAGGCCTTCCAGGCCGAGAAGTATGGCATCGTCCATGCTCATGCCGTCCTTGAACTTGTTCTCGAAGAGATCAATCACCTGGGCACGGCCCGAGCCGATGCATCCTGCTTTGTAGGAACTGAGCGCGCCGCTGGGGTCTGTCTCGAAGAGATGTATGCCCTGATTGTCAACGCCGCCCACGAGAAGTGCTGTTCCGAACGGTCGTACACCGCCGTACTGGGTGTAGTTCTGCTTGTAATCGCAGATGCGCTTGACCAGCATCTCGGTGGTTATCTTCTCTTCGTAGGTTACCTTGTTTATCTGAGCTATAATCCTGGCATAGTCCACAAGGGTTCTGGCATCCGCCACCAATCCTGATGTGGCACAGCCGATGTGCTCGTCAATCTGGAATATCTTCTCGATGGAATTCGATTCGACAAGTTTACTCCTTGCCTTCTTGTCCGCCATCAATATAACGCCGTTCTTGAATTTCAATCCGACTGTCGTCGTTCCTCTGCCAACCGCTACCCTGGCGTACTCCACCTGGAATAATCTTCCGTCCGGTGAGAATACCGTTATTGCTCTGTCATAAGCCATCTGTCCTGCTTGCATATTTCTGCCTCCTCTTTGAAGGGTCAATATGCCAAGAGATATTAAAGTTTTGCAGATAAATCATGGAATGCGGCCCAGCATTGAAATTCGAATCCCGCGGAAATATGGCAGAACAGAAATACGGAAAATGAAAATTATCGCGGGTCACCACACGCCGAACCCGAAGTCCTGAAATATGAGGAAATAGCCCACGGCGAATCCCAGTATTGCGCCGGAGTTGAGAAGCGGCAGTCCGGCCTGGGGCCGGCCTTTCATGACGAATTTCATCAGGATGGCATATCCGACCAGGGAACCTATGAGGGTAGAAATCGCAACCCCGAAGCTTGCCAATGTCGGCTCCATGCCGATTACTTCGCCGCGCTCGATTATCTCACGGCCGAGAAATGTCATTGCAGAGACAACAAGACAACCGGGAAAAACTATGTCACCCAGACCCATGAACATTGCCTCCCTCTTGCCCCCGTCCTTCAGGGATTTTTTGAGGCTTTTCTGGTTCTTGAGAGAGTAATTCTTGATTTTCGGAACGACCATCACCACAGGGAGATGTTTCTCGGTGACCGCATCGGCCAGATCTATCATGTGCTTGGTCTTGTACACCGATATCGCGTCGTATATGGCAAGCGCAATCATCAGAATGAAAAGGGGAAGTATGCCCAGGGAGATGCCCAGTATGGCGATTATTCCCGCGCCCACAATTATACCAATGGAATCGACAATGTACCATTCGGGGTACTTGTAGAGAATATAGGTGAGAACCGCGGCGGTGCCGATGCTCATGAAGAGCAGCAGGTAGCCGAAAGCGTCATTGTGATATGTTATGTAGGATGCATCGAACATCATCTCCAGCATGTAAGTGTATGGGATGACCATCACATACATCAGTGTCATTCCGCTGGCGAAAAGAACCAGTCCCTGGATGATGCCCAGCTTCTTCTTCTTGGCAAGGAACAGAACCGCTCCGGAGAATATCAATATGAAAACAATGTAGATAACTGGTATCCTGAGGTCGTTGGGATCCTCGAATGCCTGGTACCCCATACCCATGAAAGGTATGGACAAGAGCATCCCGAGAATGATGGTGACCAGGAAAATTATTCCCATGGACACCACGGAACTGTAATCCTCGCGAGACGCTGGCATCTTACCCCCTACTCGGTGACTACCTGGGCGAATGCCGAGGTCCCGGAAATGTTGGTGATTTTGATTTTGACGGTTGAGCCCTTGGAGGTTCCAGGTACGAATATTATGTACTTGTCCAGCTTGGCAATCCCGTCGCCCTTCTTACCAAGGTCCTGGATGAGAACGTCGTACGTGTTGCCAACCACAAGTGCGGGAATCTCGGCCGCAGCTATAGCCCTGGGTACCTTCACGGGACGGTGGGCGCCGCATGCCTCGCACTCGAGAATGAGAACGCGCCCGTCCTTCACGAGCTTGGAATCCGGCTTTCCGCATTCCGAACACAGAACATAGGCTGTGAGATAGGATTTCAAACGTGCCTTGACCTGCTCAGTGCCAATCTTGCTTTTCAGGATGGCCCTGCGCCCGTCCAAGCTTCCGGCCGTGCCCATTTCCCTGAGCAAGTAAGCGAGTATGGCCTCCGGGTCTCTGCGGAACGATTCCGCGACATCAGAGAAATTTCTGAAGACCGTGGTCTTACCTTCTATGAACAGGTCCGGCTCCGGCATCTGGAATCTCTCGCCGTCATTGGTATGCTCTGGAAGGTTGCTCTTCGCCCTCTTCAGAAGGGACTCGTAATCATAATCTGTCATGCGGACTTCTAATTGAGAGGTTCTTTATAATGCTTACGGAATGATATAAGTGGTCAACCTTCAAAAGTTATTATTCAGCAATAACATATGTGAGTATCTGACTGACTATTTTAATCTGTTCCCGCTTCAGTT
>VMTD01000020.1 GCA_013791785.1 Methanobacteriota archaeon | reverse complement strand
TGACGATTGTAGATTTGGGGATTGTAGATTGTAGATTTACGACGGATTGACGACGTTGCATATTCCCTGCAAAGATCTAAAATCTAAGATCTAAAATCTAAAATACGGTTGGGCATTCTGCCAGCACAGATCTAAAATCTAAGTTCTAAAATCTACAATTTCAGAAGACTGAACTCTTATCCATTGTGGCAATCTATATATCCCCCTCCCGGATATTGGGACATGATAACAAATGCCGATGTTTTGCAAGAAATGCAAGAGCCTGATGTCGCCCTTCGAGGGAAAATGGAAATGCAAGAGTTGCGGTTACCTGTGTAATTCCACGGGCTCGAACAGCATAATGACCGAGCGCAACCAGGACCGGGAAATTCTCATACTGAACGAGACCAACGACACCATGCCCAAGACCAAGGCCGAATGCCCGAAATGCGGCCACAACGAGGCCTTCTTCATCCTTCGCCAGACCAGGGCCGCGGATGAGCCGGAAACCAGGATATACCGGTGTGTCAAGTGCTCGCACTCGTGGCGGGAATATTGAAACAATACCTCGGGTAATGTTTCAACTCAGGACGTCGTGCGCCTAATTTTTCTGAACATGCCAGTTCAGAATTACTTTGTTTTAAATCGTACGGCGCCCGACCATCTCTCACGATACCTCCGGTAATGTTTCAATTCGAAAAATCATATTGAATGAACAGTTGAACGCAACTTCAGACATATGAGACTAATGTGTTCGACCACGGCCCGGAAACATTCTGTAAACTAAATCCAGGGGCCGTATTGCTCGCAGCAATCTGCATGCAAGCGGTGAATGCGAAATCTAAATTTAATCATTTTAGAGCGTTCGCCCTGAATCAAAAATCAATTTGCAAACAGATTTACCGTGAGTGGAATTTCCGCAAAATTTCAATACCATTTGCAATAAATTTTGCGGTTAAACATCAACCATCGGCACAATGTCGCAGCACTTGCAGGTAAAACACATTGTCTCGAATGTCCGGGTGCTCAGATTGTTCATCTCCAGAATGTTTTTGTGCTTCCGCCCCAGTTCCAGCAACCGCTTCGCGGAGACCCTCTCCGGCATCGCTCCCATCGCCTTTTCCAGCTTTTCCTGGTTTGACGGGCCAAGCCTTATGCCCCGTAGGTTGGGGACCACACCCATTCCGGTCAGGTGTTTGATGCCCTCCACTATATCATCGTCGCTTTCCCCCAGCCCGATTATGATGTTGCTGGTCACTTTTCCCCTGCCAAAAATCTCAACAGCCTTTTCCAGTGCTGCCAGCGTGATTTCGAAGCTCCGGTTAGGGCATGCCTTCTCGAACCTCTTTCTGGGCCAGGTCTCGATGTTAATCTTCATCTCCGTTGCGCCGGCGTCCTTGAGTTCCTGGATATCATCCAAATCCTCGAAATACGCCTCAATGCCTATGGGAATTCTCGGGTAAAGTTTTCGAACGGCCCCGGCAGCCTCTGTCAGCCTTTTGTTTGTCTCTTCCACCGAATCCGGAATGCCGCTGGTGAGTGCCACTGCCCGGAAATCCCGGCTACGGAAATTGATTGAGATGATGTTGAGAGCCCGTTCGGTGCTGAGCGTTCCGACGGTCGAACCGCCGGGTCCCGGCATGGCACAGAAAGCGCATTCAAGCCTGCATTCGCCGCTGAGATTGAGAAATGCCTGGTTCGGAGCGTGTGCGATAAGCGGAATGATTTTAACATTCTCGATGAATTTTCCCCCGTCAAGGTAAATTACATAATCACCACCGCTCTGGGAAAGCCGCAGTCTGGCATCCGGATCCTTTGTCAGCGAAATCTTCACCCTGGAATCTCCGAATCCGAAGGCGTGGGCGCTGTGCCCCGTGTCTGGTCCCGCAGTCGAATGGCTGGCGAAGCACGGCATGTCCACCTCTCTGGGAATGAATATCTCCCCGATTTCCAGCAGCTTTGCTTTCTGCCTGGTATCTTCCTCAGTCACGGGACTGGAAACAGGAAGATGGCTAATAAGGGTTTTCCCAAATTTATTCGGCATCCAAACCCTGCGGGTATTTGTAACGTGGGCTGGGTTGATTAAAAGAGAAAAGTGGAGCTGGCCATCACAGCCAGCTCATTCTTTCTGGTTATGTGTTCAGACCGTCTATCGCCGCGTTAAACGTCGCACTGGGGCGCATGGCCTTAATTGCCAGTTCATCGTCCGGTTTGTAATACCCGCCAACGTCCTGGGGCTTCCCCTGGGCTGCGTTCAGTTCGTTCACAATTTTCGCCTCGTTTTCCGCAAGGGTCTGTGCCAGGTTACCGAATTTTGCCTTCAGCACCGGGTCCTTGTCCTGTTGTGCAAGTGCCTCAGCCCAGTACATTGCCAGGTAGAAATGGCTTCCGCGGTTGTCCAGTTCTCCCACAACACGTGAAGGAGATTTGTTGCTTTCAAGGAACTTGCCTGTAGCCTGATCAAGTGTGTCTGCCAATACCTGGGCTTTGTTATTATCTGTTTTAACAGCCAGGTGTTCAAGAGATGCTGCAAGCGCCATGAACTCACCGAGGGAGTCCCATCGAAGATGGCCTTCTGCCTGGAACTGCTGCACATGCTTTGGCGCTGAACCGCCCGCGCCAGTCTCGAACAGGCCGCCACCGTTCATGAGCGGAACAATGGACAGCATCTTGGCGCTGGTGCCGACTTCAAGAATCGGGAACAAATCTGTCAGATAATCCCTGAGCACATTGCCTGTAACCGATATGGTATTTTGACCTTCCTTGAGACGCTGGCATGAGTAATTTGTGGCCTCAACCGGGTTCATGACCTTGATTTCCAGCCCGCTGGTGTCGTGGTTTTGCAGATATTTGTGAACCTTTTCAATCAGCTTGGCATCGTGTGGTCGATTTTTATCCAGCCAGAAAATTGCTGGCCAGCCTGTTGCTCTTGCCCTGGTAACTGCGAGCTTGACCCAATCCTGAATCGGGAGGTCTTTCACCTGGCAGGCGCGCCAAATATCGCCCTCTTCGACCTGGTGTTCGATTAGTGTTCCGCCATTTGCAGCGATCACTCTGACAGTGCCATTACCGGTCTGGAAAGTTTTATCGTGCGAGCCGTATTCTTCCGCCTTCTGCGCCATTAGCCCGACATTGGGAACCGTGCCCATGGTTGTAGGGTCAAAGGCACCGTTCTTCTTGCAGAAATCTATTGTGGCTTTGTACACGCCAGCATAGCTGTTGTCAGGTATTACGGCCTTCGTGTCCTGAAGCTTACCCTGGGAATTCCACATCTGGCCTGAACTGCGTATCATTGCAGGCATGGAAGCGTCAATTATTGTATCGCTGGGCACATGAAGGTTTGTTATGCCCTTCTCTGAGTTCACCATTGCCAGTTCGGGTCGGTTTGCATAGGTTGCCTGGATGTCCGCCTCAATCACCGCCTTCTTGTCCGCGGGAAGCGTGGCAATCTTGGCGTAAAGGTCCCCGAGACCGTTATTCGGGCTTATTCCCAGTTCCGCAAATGTCGATGCATGTTTCTCGAATACGTCCTTGAAGAACACGGAAACAACGTTCCCAAAGATGATAGGGTCCGAGACCTTCATCATTGTTGCCTTCAGGTGCACTGAAAACAGAACATTATTGGCCTTTGCTTCTTCAATTTGCTCGGCAATGAACTTGCGCAGTGCTGCCTGGCTCATGAACGTTCCGTCAATAATCTCGTCAACCAGGAGGGGCAGCTTTTCTTTGAGAACTGTTACATTTCCGTCCTGACCCACGAATTCTATTCTGGCAACGCCAGCCGTTGCCTCGGATATCAGAACAGACTTTTCATTGGAGTAAAAGTCTCCGCCGTTCATGTGTGCCACATGGGATTTTGAGCTGGGAGTCCATGCTCCCATAGGGTGGGGATTCTTCCTTGCATAGTTCTTCACCGATGTCGGAGCCCGGCGGTCGGAATTGCCTTCCCTGAGAACCGGATTAACTGCGCTGCCCTTAACTGAGTCATAGGTGGCCTTGATGGCCTTTTCTGCATCGTTCTGTGGTGCTTCGGGGTAGTCCGGCAGATTGTAACCCTTTCCCTGCAATTCCTTGATTGTGGCCTTGAGCTGGGGAATGGAAGCGCTGATGCATGGTAGCTTGATTATATTTGCATCAGGCGTCTTGGCCAGTTTACCCAGTTCGGTGAGGTCGTCCGAGACCTTCTGAGCCTCGGTCAGCTGCTCTGGAAATTTGGCTGCGGTCCTTCCTGCCAGGGAGATGTCCCTTGTTTCGACTGAAACTCCGGCGGCCTGGGTGAAAGCGTTCACAATGGGCAGCAATGAATATGTTGCCAATCCCGGAGCCTCGTCCACCTTGGTCCATAGTATCTTTGATTTTGTCATTTCAATCACTCTTTCAGGTATAGTATATCATCCCATGGGTGCCTGTACAGGCCCTGCTTGAGCCTCTTCTGGTCGAGATAATGACCCATCATTCCGATTGTCCTTCCAAGTATGAACAGACCGTTCAACGCGCCCATTTGAATGTATTCATCCGCTTCCTTCTTTTGCATCTCGTTTCTCAGCATGTCTGCGAAGCAAATTCCGATGCAGCCGTCAACATTCAGGATTAAATTATCTCTCTTGGATGTGGTAATCTTTTCCACTTCCAGGGCGAAATCAAGTAATGGAGTTTTCTTGAAGTTCTTCTTGGCGTACTGGCTGATTATTGTCACCCTCATGTCAGGGTTGTGTATGCTCTTGACCCTATGGCCGATTCCCTGGATGTTCACGCCTTTCTTCTTCATTTCATTGACAAATTCCTGCGGAGTCAGACCGCGGTCATATGCGTCAGAGAACATCTGTGCGGCACCGTCAATGGCACCGCCGAACCTGGGCCCGATTGTCAGCATTCCACTCACAATGGATGATATCAGATCTTTACCGGCTCTGGCCGTGACTATTGCATTATGCGCTCCTGATACTGCCGGGCCGTGATCCGCCGTGACCATGATGGTCATCTCGATGAACTTGCTGGCGTAAGCCGGGAACTGGCGTTTGAACCATAGTATGCTCAGCACGCCACCGATGCCCATGTCATCCTTGAAGACCTTGGAAATCGGTATTCCGCCGTATTCCAGTTCTTCACCGCGGTCGTCGGATATGGTGCTGATGAAGTTGGCTGGTTTCCTGATTAGGCCTTCCTTGACTGCCTTGGCATAATCCATCGGAACCTTTGGAGCAGGCGGTTCTGGCTTCGGCTTGATTGTGCCATTCTTGACCAGCTTTTCGTAGGTCTGCCTAATCTTCTGATCATAGTCGTCGTAGGAATTGGGTACGATTGCACCGGCCTTCTTGAGGGCCGCGTTCTTTGCGTCTGCTGTCTCGGCTTCTGAACCGGCTTTAGCGCCTGCATGGCCGAACTGAACTTCGGTCTTGAAGGCCTTGGAGCAGGTTCCGGTGACCCACATGACCAGCGGTTTGGTAATCTGCTTCTTCCTCATGGCCTCGACGATATCGTACTCGCCGCTGCCTCCGACCTCGCCGAGACATACCAGCATTTTTACATCGGGTATTTTCTCGTATCTGAGAAGATGGTCCAGAAGACTTGAGCCGGGATACATATCACCGCCGATTGCGATTCCCTCGTAAAGTCCGTCAGTGTTCCGGGCTATAGTATTGTAGGCCTCATTGCTTAGACCCCCGGACTTGGAAACGAATCCTACTGAACCGGGTCTATGCAGCTTAGAGTCGACGATATTGTCGATTGTTCCTCCGGTATTACCAATCTTGAAACAACCAGCTTTGATTCCGCCTACTGTCGCGGGACCGATAAGGTTCTTGCCCAGTTTCTTGGCCTTGGCTGTGATTAATTTCATTCTGCGCTCCGGCACGCCCTCGGCAATGATTACTACGGTCTTTAACTGGGGTATGTCCAATGCGTCCTCGGTTGATGGTGCTGCAGACCTGAATGAGGCAAAATTAATCATCACATCCACGTTGGGATGAAGCTTGGCTGCCTTCTCCAGGCTCTTGTATGAGGGTATAAGTATCTCTTTATTGCCAAAGAAGAATTTGGAGAAGCTGTCGCCGCCGGTTGGATTTATTATTGCCGCGACTGACGGTGATTCCCTGCCAGACGCATAGTCGAAGTCAAGCATTCTCTGTGTTGCGTTGACCTGGTTGTTGTAGATGAATGACTGGGTATGCCTGTCGAAAAGCTCATACTGGCTCTTTTTCGGTGCTGCCTTCTTGGCTGCTGTTTTCTTGGTTGCTTTTGCTTTTGTCATTTACTTCCCTCCCTTGAGTGCCATGGAGACAATCTTTGTCATGTGCGTTTCCGGGCCGTAGACCTCTATCGGAACGCCCAGGCTTTCGCCCACTTTCCTCATGTTCTTCAGGCCTTCCTGGAAATTGGGCCCGCCCCTGCGGACGTAAATTTTGATTTTGTTCTCGACCAGCTTCTTCTGGTATTCTTCGAGCGCGCGGATTATGCCCTTGAAGGTCTTGGCCACATCCGTGAAATTAGCGATTCCGCCGCCGATTAGGAGGAATTTTCCCTTCGGGTTCTTCTTCCTGGTCATGAGATCAAGAATGGTTTTTGCATACTTGTAAGTGAATTCCTCGTTAGGGTCTCCAGAATACTCGCCGTAATTTGCCATCTCGCTCATGAATCCCAAATCGGTTATCGTGTCAGCGAAAATGACAGATGCTCCGCCGCCAGCCACCATGGTCCAGACCCTTCCTTCCGGGTTGAGCACTGTAAGCTTCAGGGAAGAGCCAGTCTTGGAATCCAAGTCCTCGATATAGGCTTCCTCTTTGGAGGGATTGCGCCCGAACGGTGATGGGAATTCAATGGGCCCCCATTTCCTGCCGCTCTCGAAATCGGCGGTGCTGTCCAGTTTGGCTGCCAAATCAAGTGGCATAACTGAATCCTTGGTCACAACAATCGGGTTTATCTCAAGGTAAGCGAAGTTCAGGTCAGCATAGAACTTGAAGAGCGCCTCGACGAATCCAGCGACTCGCTTCTTGCGGTCTGCCGGGACCTTGCCCATCAACTTCTTCTCGATTTCAGCGACCGAGGGGAATGTGCCAACTGGTATTTCCAGACGGGATGCTTTGGCATCTATGTCGCCGACATTCACGCCGCCCTGATGATAGAATAGAATTGTATCGCCGGAAATGGTAGACATGATTGCTACATAGCATTCATCCGAATCCTTGTGCGGAACCATTGGCTCGATGATGAAGTGAGTGAGTTGACCAAACGTTCCTTTGTCGGTTGGTTTACCCTTGGCATCGAACTTTCCGTAAATGGTTATAGGGCCTTTGGATTTCTCTTTAATCCATTTCTTGGCCTGTTCGAAGTTAGCGCCAACGAGGATAAGGTTATTCTTGCCTCTGCGCTTGATTAGCTGGTCCGGTTTGACCACAAGCTTCTCCTTGGTCAGCCACTTGTACTGGTTCGGCAGCTTGGCCATGTCGGTGTCCGGTCCCACTGTGATGTACTTGTCCTCAACGGAAAACTTTCCGCCAGAGTATTCCTTCAGCAGGCGGGCCATCATTCTTTTGCCGTCCGCCTCTCTTATCGCTTTCTGTGCCATTTTTCATCCTCCTTTTCATTTATTGTTTTACCGTGTACTTCAGCAGCCCGCCCTCGAACAGAATGTCCTTCTGTCTCTGGGAATAGCTGTACTCTAGTTCAATATCAATGCTTTTGGTCCTGTTCTTCAGGATTACCGGCTCGCTGTTCTTCAGCTTATTCTTGATGTCGGGGATTTCAATATCATCGCCCTGGTCCAGCTTGTCGTAATCCGCCTGGTCCTTGAAAGACAGGCAGACGATTCCGAAATTGACGAGGTTAGCTGCGTGAATTCTCTCGACGGATTTAGCGATTATCGCCTTGACACCCAGGTACATGGGGCAGAGTGCCGCATGCTCCCTGGAGCTTCCCTGGCCGTATGATTCGCCGGCGACTACGACACTGTGAATGCCCTTCTCCTTGGCTGCCATGGCCCTCTTGGGGAAGTCCGTGTCCAGCGGTTCGAATACGAACTCGGAGTACTTGGGCACATTGGAGCGGTATTTTAGCCTGGCTCCGGCCGGCATGATGTGGTCGGTTGTTATCTTGTCTCCAACCTTAATCATCACGTTGCCCTTGATTGATTCCGGCATGGGGTCGCTGGTGGGCGGTGTGCCGATGTTCGGTCCCCTGACTATTTCGGCAGTGCCTTTCACATCCTTGGGGAATATGAACATGGAATCGTCGATTAGGAATTTTTCCGGCATCCCGACCATCGGGTATTTGATGCCAGATTTCCTTGGGTCGGAAAACTTACCGGTGATGGCCGCGATTGCAGCAACTTCCGGACTCACCAGATACACCTGGGCGCTCTTTGTACCGCTCCTTCCCTCGAAGTTCCTGTTGCTGGTCCTCAGGGAAACCGCGTCGGTTTTCGGGCTCTGGCTGTTTCCTATGCAGAAACCGCAGGTATTTTCCAGCAGCCTGGCGCCGGCATCCAGCAGGTCGCCGAGATAGCCGTCCTTCGCCGCCATCTGAAGAACCTGCCTTGAACCGGGTGCGACACCGAAGGAAACGTCCGGATGAATTATCTTCCCCCTCATTATCTTGGCCACTGTGGCTATGTCCTTGTAAGATGAATTCGTGCAGGAACCCAACATAATCTGGTCCACCTTCATGTCCTTCATGTCAGCAACCCTGACGATGTTTCCGGGGCTGTGCGGAGCAGCAGCCAGCGGCTCTATCTCGCCCAGATCCAGGTCGATGACCTTGTCGTATTCCGCGTCATCGTCAGCCTTCAGTTCCACCCACTCGTTTTCACGTTCCTGGGCCTTCAGGAACTTTCTGGTCTCCTCGTCCGAGGGGAATATGGATGTGGTAACGCCCATCTCTGCACCCATGTTGGTTATTGTGGCACGTTCGGGAACGCTGAGATTCTTCACACCGGGGCCGGCGTATTCCATTATTACGCCCACATTGCCCTTCACGGTGAACATCTCCAGCATCTTCATGACAACGTCCTTGGCGCTGACCCAGGGCTGAAGTTTTCCCTTCAGGTTAATCTTGTAAACTTTGGGGCAGATAATGTAGAACTCGCCGCCGCCCATGGCCACGGCAACATCCAGGCCGCCGGCGCCTATGGCTATCATGCCTATGCCGCCGCCGGTGGGTGTGTGGCTGTCAGAGCCCACGAGCGTTTTACCGGGTTTTCCGAATCTTTCCAGATGGACCTGGTGGCAGATTCCGTTACCGGCCCTTGAATAAACGATGCCATATTTTTCGGCCACGCTCTGGAGATACTTGTGGTCATCAGCGTTCTCGAATCCCACCTGTATCGTGTTGTGGTCCACGTAACTCACAGAAAGTTCTGTCTTCACGCGTTCAAGTCCCATTGCCTCGAACTGCAGATATGCCATTGTTCCGGTCGCATCCTGCGTCAAAGTTTGATCAATCTTTATTCCAATCTCGTTCCCAGGGATATACTCGCCCACTACCAGATGTTCTTCAATTATCTTGCGTGTTAAGGATTTACCCATTGTATTACCTCCTCCTAAATGATGTGAGGATGCAGAATGTGCCTCGCATATATTATATTTATGAGTCTTTCGATTAAGTCCTGTTAAAAATCATTGCTGAACCGATGCCGCTTTTTAGTGATAAAGGCCGGGAACCCCCTGGTTTTTAAGCCAGGGATGAGAGGCCATTTACACGAATATTACAAAAAGAAATCCGCCATGCGCCGTGCAGATATTTGCACATGAAATCAAAGCACACTAGCTTTGATAAATCAGGTGCATGGCTACCTGTGTAAACTTCCAGCCCTGGCAACAAACGCCAGC
>VMTD01000120.1 GCA_013791785.1 Methanobacteriota archaeon | reverse complement strand
CCTAGCTTGTAGCCCTGCCTCAGCGATTCTTTCACATCATCGTAATTCTCGACTCCGGCTAGCAGTTTTAGGAAAGAATCGTTTCCAACCCCGTCCCTGCACTTCGAAACCCAGATGATAATACCCCCGTTCTTCAGTGCCAGCTTGCCGTTTTCAAGCGCGTGCTGCGACTGATAAAAGTTTATGTCCTTTGGCGGTGGTACGCAGGTGACGACTATGTCCGCTTTCTCAGCCAGCGGGCAGCAAAATAGTTCCCTTGCTATGTCTACCGCGGAGTAAAACGCTTGGTTAATGTCTCCTGTAAATACCCTGTATATTTTTCCATGATTCAAGACGGTCTGGATAGTAAAAATCTTCGGGGTATCAAACATTTCGAGTGCCTCTACCATGTCCTCGTGCACAGGATTTCCCTCAAGAGCCATCGGGTAAGAATTCTCGCTTAGGGCATGGCTGTGGTTTTTCTCTATCGTGTCATAGCCAGTTATTGCAGGTAGGAATGATTTCCGACCTCCGGAGAATCCAGCGAAATAGTGGGGCTCAACGTTGCTTATCGTCAAAATCCATCCTGCTTTAACAACCAGTTTGTTGAAAAACACAGGTGTCCCTCTCGAAGTCGTGCCCAGTTTGACAAGCTGACTATCGTCACGTGATTCATGAATTATGATTTTTTCCTTGACCGAATCATACAATTTTCCAAAGATGCATTTTAGCTCATATATCGAGGGGGGTGGATGTGTCCCGACGCCCACGAGAAATTTCAGGTCTGGCACCTTTGAAATCAGCGGAAAAATTTTCTCGAGAACACGAGCAGTCGGCGTCGCCCTCGTCGTATCACTGACGATAACCAGGAGGTCATTCGCATCTTTCAGGAAATCCGTGAGCGGTATCTTAGCGTGCTGGCTTGCCAATCCTTCGTTTAAAACAGTTGCTTCGTCCCAGGGTGATGGCTCTCTCGGCAATAGTGATACACATTCAGCATTTACTTCGAGCCAAACTTGCTCGGTACCGTATTCAACTCTGACCTTTTGCATATCACCCTTGATTGCATAACTACAATATTTCAATTGCCCTTTTATTGTAAAAATGTCGAGAAAACTCTGGCTTTCAAGCCGGAGATGAATCGACATAAACAATAAAAGCGTGGGAATCCGCCATGCTCATATGCATGACCCGCCATGCATCGTGCTCATATGCATGACCCGCCATGCATCGTGCATATGCCCGCATATGAAATCAAAGCTATTTGGCTTTGATAAATTGGGTGCATGGCCCCCTAGGTAAACTTCCAGCCTGGCTAGAAACGCCAGCTCCTTTAGGGGCTGGTAGTTTACACTGGTTTATTGTGAAAATACTGCTTGAACCACCTACATCTCATAATTTGATTTAAATTTGTTGACCGGGCGGAGTTCAGGTCTCGAACACTATATCGAGAACTTCCAGCATATCCTGCACATCGACCTCTGTCTTTATTCTCATCTGGCCGCCAACCAATTCCGTGCCCTCCAGGATTGGAACGGTGAGACTGCCGTTCGGCATTATGATGATTCTCGGTTTTGCCCCTGCTTCTTTTATCTGTTTGATAGCCGAATCGACGGCTGTCTGAACATCTGGCATAGATGTTATGCTAATCTGTGCCAAGAGTTCTGGCGGAAGTTCTGAAACCGCCCATAACTTTGCCCAAACCCCTATCTGGGCTAACTTGGCAGCCTTATGCCACCCTAGTTTGTATCCTTTATTGATTTTATATAATGTTTCCGGAGGCGAACTGGATTGGGACAGCAGGTCGAAGAATGACTTTCCACCTATTCCATCGTCGCATCTGGATATGAAAATGAGAATACCATCATTCTGCAAGGCGAACTTGCCATTGTCAATGGCCTTCTGGGATTGGTAAAGGTCCACATCCATGGGGTATGGGGCAACCGTAAGGACAATATTGCCCCTGGCCTTCAACGGAACGCAGAAAAGTTTGTTTGCTTCTTCGACGGCAGCGTAGAACGATTCATGTAAGTCGCCCGCAGTGACCGCAAATATCCTGTGATCCCCTGAAAGCACAGTCTGGATTGAGAAAACGTTCATGTCCTTCAGGTTCGCCAGAGCATCCATCATGTCTTCGTGAACCGGGTTCCCCTTCAGTGCCAGGGACCTTGCTCTATTGGATAGTGCATGTTTGTGATTCATCTCGATGGTCTTGTATGATGCCAGGCCGGGAAGGAAGGATTTTCTCCCGCCTGTATAACCAGCGAAATAATGCGGCTCCACGCTCCCTATGACAAGGATATTGTCAACTTCTGTTACGACCTTGTTAATATACATCTCTGTCCCGTTGCTGGATGTGCCCAGGTAGATCATCTCATCCTCTTTTTTAGCATCATGAATCAATATTCTATCTTTGAATTCATTGTAATGGTCTCCGAAAATCAGCTGATATTCCTCGGGCGTGGGTCCTCTGTGAGCGCCTGTTGCCACGATGAAACTGAGATTGGGATGGCCGGTCAGAACAGGATGCAGTTCGCTGATTATCCTGGCAGTAGGTGTTGGCCTTGTTCCGTCGTTGACCACGATGAGCAGGCTCTTATCCGGAGAAGCGAATTTTTCGAAGGATACGGCGCCGAATGGTTTGGCCAGAGCATTTCTTATCAATGTCACTTCCGGTTTGATTTCAAACTCATGTGGCATCAGAATCTCTACATCCTCATTGATTTCGACATCGACTGTTTCCTTGCCGTAGTGAATCTTGTATATCACGAGTGCACGTCCGTGTTCCAGGGGCTTGATATCGCTTCTAACACTTAAATTTATCAATCCGCTATGGAAATTGAGATGTTTGCAGTCATATCGAGCGCATCGGCCTTGATTATACCTCTGAGCAATTTCCTGTTGTCGGCCTTGGGAAGGAATTTCCTGAACTTAATTGACCTGAAGACAACCTCGGGGCCAATCTCTGCTCTTGCAAGCCAGGCAAGTTCTTCCTTCAGTTCATTGGATGGGAATGTTCCTTCTATCAGGCTGACGAATGCCTCCAGAACCTCGCCGTGCACATTGTCCGGAACACCTATGACCACTGCTTCTGTCACGGCTTCGTGGCGTCTTAACACGGTTTCCACGTCATCGCTCAACAGTGTGAAACCACCAATATCGATGATTTCCTGCTCACTCTTGTCCAGGCTTTCAAGGGGGAGCTCCGGAACAGGTGTGCCCAAATCGATATTCTTGAAAACCGCAATGGGCTTTAGTTCTGTCATCACATACCAGGCAAGTTCCAGTTTCAGGTCGTTGGAGGGCACCACACCGTCCTTCAACCGTAAAAAGGCCTTCATCTTTTCGCCGATTTTGTCATCCGGTACAGTCACGACGGCGGCATCGGCAATATCAGGATGCTTGAGAAGTGTTCTGGTGATTTCGGTAGTGGACAGTTTGTGACTCGATATGTGAATGCCATTTCCTTCCCTTTCTACTCCATCGATTATGACCATGTTCTCCTGGGTGGGTTCTGATATTTCGATATTCTCTACATCAAATTGAATGTCCTTGAATGTCACTGTATGACCAATTCTTATTTGCACATGCCAAGCCAAATCCCTTTTCAGCTCGTTGGAAGGTATGCAACCGTCCCTCAATTGTATGTCTGCCATGAGAACCTCGCCTTTCTTTTGGTCAGGTACCCCTGTAACCCTTGCCTCGATGACATCCTCATGTTCCTCAAGAATACGCTGAATTTCATTTATGTCTACCCCGTGACCGGATATGTGGACCATGTTTTGTACCGGCAATTTCTTCTCCGAAATCGGGCTCTTTGCCTCCGCCGGTTTTGATTTGAACACGATATCCTTGAACACAGCAGAAACTTCCAGGTCAGTTGCCACATGCCATGCCAGTTCGGTTTTGAGTTCATCCGATGGTGGAAATCCATGCTTGAGAAGTATTCCTACATCCAGCAGGTCTCCCTTTGCATCGTGGATGACTTTTAATTCAGCTTCCATCACTGCAACATGGCTCAAGATACTGTGTTCGATATCCTTTAGTAGTATTTTCTTATTTGATATTACAATCAATGTTCCTGCACTTTCGAATTTCACATTTTTCTTTTGCATTGTGTTCACCCGATATTCTGTTATTTCTATTGTATAATATTGCCCCGGGAGTAGATAAACATTTCGTGTTGATAATTTAAATAACCCGATAAACAGTAAATATTGTCCATGTAATTCAACCATAAAATCGAGAAACAATCCCATTTTCTAATTCAGGGGCAATCCCCCCCTTATTTACTGCATCAAAAATTCAGTATGTTTTTTGATAATTTGACAATGTGATTACAATATTCGTTTCTATTACACAAGATACTTTAATGTAATGTTACTATTATAATCCGGCTGAAGCTAATGTCAGAAAACAATCACCCATTATCTCGGAATGAACAGACCGTTTTATATCACATGGTAAGGTATCCGGATAGTTCAGATCAGGATATATACGAACGTATCAAAATGAAACAATCTACATATTCTACAATTAAAAAGAAACTTAGAGAGGAGGGTTATTATCATGATACCTACACTCCTATTTTACAGCATCTGGGGTGTGAGTTGTTTGTATTATGGTATGTGACCTTGAACAGGAAGACGCGTACGGAGGATCGCCTTGCACTTACCAGGGATAGCCTGCTTGCTGCAACCGATGTATTCACCATGGTGAGCGAGTCTAATCAGGCGATTATTCTCTCCATCTCGAAGAATATAGCGGATTTTGTCAAGACTTCCGACCGCCTTGTTCAGTTGTACGAAAAACATGATTTTCTCGAGAGCATTCATTACGTCCAGTTCCCATTCGATGTATCTGCGGTCTTCAGTTTCTTTGACTTCGCGCCATTGCTGAACCGTATTTTCCAGATCGAGCCGATAGAGGATAGCATAGGGGATGTGGACATCACATCCGACAGGGTACAATGCAAGGTGAAACATGTCCAGATGAACGAATTGGAGAAGAAGGTCTATTTGGGACTCATCAAATATCCGGAAATGTCCGATTCGGTTCTCAGCGAGAAGCTGGACTGCTCCCGCCAGGTTCTCACCCGAATAAGATACAGGTTCCTCGAGGACAAATTAATCAAAAAAAAGAAAATCGTGAACCTGGAAAAACTGGGCTTCAAAATTCTGTCATTGGTACATACGAAATACAACCCTCTAAAGCCTCTTCGTGAGAGACAAAAATGTGTTCAGAACACGATGACATTGTATACACCTATTTTCAGCGTGGCCAGATATCCCGAGAGCGTGATGCTTGTCGCATTCAGGAACTTCGAAGAGTACAAGAACCTGCACAATGAATATGTCACGTTTTGCGCAGAACGGGATATCATCAGAGGAGATCCAGTGACTCTGAACCTATCCATTCCACGAATTCATGAAATAAAATGGCTTGTATATGAGCCCATGGTTAGAAAAATTCTTGATGAAATGGATCAGTAGCCAACTTTCGAGAGGCTGTCCCGTAAGGTTCTGGCAGCGACAGTGAATTGCTCCCTCTCTTCTGGTGTCATTATCATTTCTTTGACATCCTCAACACCATTTCTCCCAAGTGTGATAGGCATCCCAATACACACATTCTCCTCTTCAAGGTATACTGAACTGGGCACTACCGCCTTCTCATCGTTCATCACTATTCTTGCCATTATGGATGTTGCATGTGCTGGAGCATAGAATGTGGCACCCTTGAGCGCGATGACCTCGCGACCGGCGTCCTTTGTTCTTTCAATGGCCCGTTTTATTTTCTCCAGGTCAGGGGTGGCACCTTCAATTTGTACTGAGCTTGCCAGGGGTACCATAATCTCGCCATGCTGCCCAACGACTGTGGCCTGCACTTTATCAATATGAACATCGAATTCCCTGGCAAGGAAATACCTGAACCTGTTGGAATCTACGACACCGCCCATGCCAAACACACTTTTCCAGTCGAAACCGGATTCCTTGAGTGCAACATAGGTCATCGAGTCCATTGGGTTTGAAACTATCAGAAGCTTTGAAGATGGCGCGTAATGAGCCACCTGTTCGATGACAGACTTCATTATCTTCACATTGGTTCCCAGCAATTGTTCCCTTGTCATGTCAGGCTTTCTGGCAATACCAGCGACGATGATAATGAGCCCAGAGCCAGATATCTCACTGTAATCGGTGGAGCCGATAACCGGACACAAACATGCCTGACCCATGTCAAGACTCTCACCTTTCACAAGATTCTCAATTATGTCTATGATGACCAGCTCATCGGCCACGCGTTCCTTGGCCACTGAGAAGGCAATGGTAGAACCCAGCCTCCCCGCACCAATAACAGAAATTTTACGCATTGTATTCCTTAACATTGATGAATACAATACTACATAAACATATCGAGAACGCAAATGCAAAAATGTGAAATTTTATTGATAATTATTAACATTTTGGTGCCTGGACATGATGGTTTATTTAAAGAATAAATAATCAATAATATTTATTGAAAACAGAGCGAATAACAACAAACCAGGTGCGGGGCTCACTATGTTCCTTGGTGGCACTTTATTGAAGATTCAGCCGCAACCTTTATATCTATACATACAGTCATATTTGCATCAATCAAGGGTGAGGTAAATGGTCGAACTGGACATTGAGAAATTAAGGGAGATTGTAGGCAAGGATAATGTTTCTGATGATATAGCAGATCTATACGTCTATTCTTCGGATGCATCGGTCCACCAGGCCATGCCATCCGTGGTAGTCAGGCCTGGAAAGACAGAGGAGGTCCAGGAAATATTGCGATATGCCAATCAGAACAAGATTCCCGTTATTCCGCGAGGCGCGGGCTCGGGAATGTCCGGTCACACGGTTCCCATAGACGGCGGAATAGTCCTGGATATGAAAAGAATGAGCCGCATACTTGAGATAAGACCAGAGGATCTTCTATGCAAGGTTGAACCAGGCGTAATCAATGATGAGTTGAACCGAGCCCTAAAACCGCACGGTTTCTTCTTTGCCCCCATGCCTTCATCGGGCATGATATGCACAATTGGAGGGATGATAGGCACCAATGCATCGGGAAACCGCGCCGTGAAATATGGCGCCACAAGAGATGTGGTTCTCGGCCTGAAGGTGGTTCTGGCCAATGGAGACCTCGTGACTCTTGGCACAAATACAAAAACCGATGCCTCGGGCTATCAGCTGGCACGCCTGATTGTTGGTTCGGAAGGTACCCTGGGAATAGTGGTGGAAGCCACATTACTGATATCTCCCCTGCCAAAATTCAAGGCCATGGCGATAGCCAACTTCGATAAACTTGAAGATGCAGGAAATGCAATATCCAAAGTAATGTCATCTGGCATCACCCCCTCCATGGTAGAGCTCATGGACAATGTGGCAATAACCGCAGTGAACAAGGCATTAGGGCTTGGATTACCAGATGTTTCTGCAATAATCATATTCGAGTGCAATGGCATGGTGAAAGAGGCTGTTGATTACGAAATGAACGCAATAACAAAGATATGCGAAGAGCACAATGGCAGCGGCATAAAGATGACAGATGATCCAAAGGAGATGGCCAGGATTTATGAAGGTCGTAAGAACCTCTTCCCCTCGCTTTCCAGATTCGGAGACGGGCTTGTTTCCACTTCACTGGCTGACGATATGGCTGTTCCCGTATCCAAGATTGCAGTAGCAGTCCACGAGATACACGAAATTGCAAAGCGCAACAATGTAGTAATGAGCGCATACGGGCATTGCGGCTCTGGCCTGATACACACCAAGATTCTTATGGACCCCACAAAGGAGAGCCAGTGGGAGGATGCTAAGAAAGCCGTGGCTGAAACTTATGAATTCGTTAGGTCAATTGGCGGGACAACATCGGGTGAGCACGGAATCGCACTTTCCAAAGCACCGGCCATGAAGATAGAGAGGAAGGACTCGCTCGAAATGATGAGGACCATCAAACGGGCACTGGACCCGAACAATATACTCAATCCCCACAAAATGATGGACGCGCCTGATGACTGGACAACTGCGACCAAGCTCAGATACAATGTAAGAGGTGGTCAGTAATGGATGCAAAAAACCTTAAAAAATTCGAGAAGGAAATGAACACCTGCATTCGATGCGCTTATTGCTTTGAGGAGTGCCCTGTCATCGAGCAGAAGGGCTGGGACACTGATGGCGCAAGGGGAAAAGTTGCCCTGTCATATGGTCTTTTAAGCGGAGACCTGGAGCCCACCCAGTCAATAGCAGACAAGTTATTCCAATGCACGCTTTGCAGAAACTGCGAGTCCAAATGCCCATCAGGGGTTGAGGTGTGTGACATCATTACCTCGGCCAGGGCGGACCTTGTTGAGAAGGGTTATGCCAGCGACATTCATAATACTGTAATCAAGAACATCAAGGAAACCGGCAACATATACGGCGATACAGAAGTGATGGCGCCTCTCCAGGAAGGTGAGGTTCCGCTGTTCGTAGGTTGCCAGTATCTCTCAAGGCCAAACAAGACAAAAAAATACATCAAGATACTGGAGAAGCTTGGCATCAATGTTAAGGTAGGGCGAGAAATATGCTGCGGTTTCCCAATGGAGGTCCTGGGGTTCAAGGAGGATTTCGAAGAGTACAAGAGCAGGTTTACAGAATTATACCCACACCAAACAGCCATCACTTTCTGTCCCACTTGCACGGTGTTCCTGAAAGAAGGCCATGAAATTGATGCAAAGCACGTCCTCCAGGTAATTCTTGAGAAGATACCCGAGGGAAATCTCGGAATGAAAGCGACTTTCCATGACCCCTGTGATTTCTCCAGGACTTTGAAGATAATCGACGAGCCAAGGCAGATATTGAAGAAACTGGGCGTGGAGATTGTGGAGATGAAGAATAACAAGGGCAACTCAAGCTGCTGTGGCGGGGGCGGTGGAATACTGATGTCGGATTCCAAGCTCTCTGATGATATCGCCCTGGCGCGGATTCGCCAGGCCATTGATACTGGAGCTGATACACTGATAACCACATGCCCTACCTGCGAGACAGTGCTCAAGAAAGCAGCCACCCAGATTAAAGAACTCGAAGGAAAGGACATAGTGGTCAGAAACATAGAGGACATTATCTGGAAGGGGCTGGCATAAATGATCGATTCGAAGAAATTAGACCCGCATTTCAAGTTCGAGGTAGCAAAAGAGATGGGAAAGGTAAACGTGACACGTTGCTTTGCATGCGGAACATGCACCGCTGGCTGTCCGGTGAGAGTTATCGATTCCAAGTACAACCCACGCAAAATCATTCGCATGGTGCTACTGGGCATGAGGGAGGAAGTGCTGTCCAGTGATTTCATCTGGTTGTGCTCTACATGCTATACCTGCTACGATCGATGCCCCCAGGATGTCATGCTCACATCCTTAATGACCACGCTCCGCAATATAGCAGTCAGGGAGGGGCACGTTCATCCGGCATTCAAGGAACAGGCGAGGCTGGTTGGCAGTTTTGGCAGGCTTTATGAGGTTGAGGACTTTGACAATAAAAAGCGTGAGAAAATGGGCCTGCCACCGGTCAAGAAAATCCACGACGAAGTAGTCAAATTGCTGGAACACGATGCGAAGAAGGAGGCAGAATCATGAAATACGCACTTTTCCTAGGCTGCACGATTCCGGTGAGAGGTCAAAACTACGAGATGTCCGCCAGGGCCGTTGCCAAGGTTCTCGATATAGGGTTGGTTGATTTGGACGACTTCTCTTGCTGTGGTTTCCCCGTGAAGGCGACGGATCGCCACGACACGACGGTGATGGCGGCGCGAAACCTGGCCATCGCGGCGGCTGAGGGTCTGGACATAGCCACTCTATGCAACGCCTGCACGGGCGTCCTTACGGAAACGGAGAAGGAGCTTGCAGGGAACGAAGCGCTCCGCAACGAGGTCAACGCGGAGTTGAAGAAAATAGGCAGGGAGTACAAGCCAGGCGTCAAGGTGAAGCACTTTTCGAGGATACTCTACGAAGACGTTGGCCTCGACAAGTTGAAAGATAAGGTCACCAGGGACCTGGGCGCACTCAGCTTCTCGGCCCACTACGGGTGCCACTACCTCCGCCCCAAGGAGATATACGAGTGCTTCGACGACGCGGAGAACCCGCACACGCTCGACGAGCTCATCCGGGTGACTGGGGCGAAATCCGTCGATTACATGGGCAAGCTGGATTGCTGCGGCGGTGCTATCCTGGGAGTGGACGAGGGCATCGCACTGAGGATGGCGAAGAACAAGCTCGACAGCGTCACCGCGAACAAGGTGGACGCATTGGTGACGATCTGCCCATTCTGCACAATCATGTATGAGGACAACCAGAAGAAGATTGAGGCGAAGTACGAGTGCTACTACGGCCTTCCGACGCTTTACTACCCTCAGCTGCTGGGCCTGGCGTTCGGGCTGGACAGAAAGTCCCTTGGCTTCAGGCTGAACAAGGTGAAGCCAGACGACCTGCTTGCGAAGATAGGGGTTGAATGATGGTCGAGCCAAAAATCGTCGGTGCGGTTGTCGTGATCGGCGGCGGCATAGGTGGAATCCAGGCTTCGCTGGATCTTGCCAACGCCGGTTTCAAGGTGTACCTGGTGGAGGAGAAGCCGGCCATCGGCGGCGTGATGGCCCAACTGGACAAGACCTTTCCTACAAATGATTGCTCGCTTTGCATACTGTCACCGAAACTGGTGGAGGTCGGCAGGCATCCAAATGTCGAGCTTCTCACTTATTCAGATGTTCAAAAAATCTCGGGCCAGGTTGGTAATTTCAAAGTCAGGATTAAAAAGAAAGCCAGATATGTAACTGATGCGTGCGTAGGTTGCGGCCTGTGTTCCGAAGCCTGTGTTCTAGCCAATCGCCTTCCCAATGAGTTCGACGAAGGCATAAAGAAGCGCGGAGCAATTTATATTCCATACCCCCAGGCAGTGCCGATGAAATACGTGGTGAACGAGAGCCAATGCCTGTTCCTGAAGAACGGGAAGTGCAGCCAGAAATGCCTGGATGCCTGCCCCTCGAATGCTATTGATTTTGACATGAAAGACGAGGAAATCGAGATAGACATCGGAGCGATAGTTCTCTCACCTGGCTACGACAAATTTGATGCGAAGGTGAAAGGCGAGTACGGCTACGGCCGTTATCCAAACGTGATTACCTCTCTGGAATTCGAGCGCATTCTTTCGGCTTCCGGGCCATACGATGGGCATGTTCTCAGACCATCGGACAAGAAAAAACCAGAAAAAATAGCATGGATTCAGTGTGTCGGCTCCCGGGACAGCACCGTTGGCAATGATTATTGTTCATCCGTTTGTTGCACTTACGCAATCAAGGAAGCGATAATCGCCAAGGAACACGAGCCCACCATCCAGCCCACGATTTTCTTCATGGACATGAGAACCCACGGGAAGGATTTCGAGGAGTACTACAACCGTGCCAAGGACGAGCACGAAGTACGATTCATCAGGTGCCGGGTTCCGGAGATTTCCCAGGATGCGGAGACGAATGACCTTTACATTAAATTTGAAACCGAGGAAGGAGACTGGCAGGTTGAAAAATTCGACCTGGTGGTGCTATCTGTCGGCTTCGAGCCAGGAAACAGTATAAAATTCATGGCTGAGAAATCAGGTATCGAGTTGAATGAATATGGTTTCTGCATGAACTCGGAGATGGCCTCTCTGGATACAAGCGTACCTGGCATTTTCGCATGCGGTGCTT
>VMTD01000124.1 GCA_013791785.1 Methanobacteriota archaeon | reverse complement strand
TTGCAGGCCTTACCACAGACCAATTGAACTGGATGAAATCTGATTACAACACCGCTATGGCAGCTGGCAAAACCCACACATTTATATTCACTCATGGCCCTATAGTTGGCCATGGAGGTGCAGGCACACACAATACATATGAATTAACCGGCGATCCGGACATGCCAGTACAACTCAAAGAGGACCGCGACATCCCCTTCGTGGAATGGGTGAACGAGCAGGACATGACCGTGGAGGCGGTGTTCTGCGGGCATATGCATATGAATGTAGGATACATTGATGTAGATATAACCAATATGAATGATATGGGACCTAACTTTGCTGAGAACACAATACTCAACATATATAGTACTGTATATTTAGAAACCACAACCGCTTGCGCTGGATACACACACGGAGGATGATAAATTGAAATTATATAAATATGGTGCTATAATTGTGATAGGCATATTATTGGTGAGTACCATCCTTTACATTGCACTCGACAATTCTCATTCTTCAGGAATCACCGCAATGGAAGGGAGAGCGGTGGCCGAGATCATTGCGAAAGCCTGGCACAATGATGCATTATTATCTCAAATTGGCGGCATTGATAATGAAAATCAAGTGGGAAACACAAATGGATGGGTTTTCACCTATTATTCTCCAAGCACAGAACAGGTTGAGGATAATATGACAAAATATGAAAGAGCACACATTGTTGTATATGCCAACAACACCACAGTCTGTTCATATGCAATTCGTTATTCTGGGGAGATAGGACAATCAATAGATAATTGGACCATTGATAGTCCTGATGCATATCAAATTGTAGAGAATAATAGCCAAATATCCTCTTTTTTGGATAAATATAGAAATTCTGATGTTGAATACACATTACAAATTCGGAATAGTTATCCAGACCGTCCGGTTTGGTTCATTATTTTTCTTGACATGGGAATCATGGACAATCCCCATAGCGCAGAGATTCACATCGACGCCAACACAGGAGAGGTTCTTTATGTTCGCGCAGACGATTGATGTAACCCGCAACCAACCATTCCGTAACGGAAAATCTATGCACACCATTACAATCGTCCAGCTGTATAGAATCAAATCGCTCCGAGGACTGCGAGCGGGGGGACGGGCGCGAGCCACCGCAGGAGCGAAATGGGCGGGGGATGCGTCCAGCATGGCGGCGGTGAACGCGGCGCAGCCGATTTCCCGCAGGGAAAGCGGACACCGTAGGCACTCGACCGTCATTTTGAGATTGCCGCCGGGAGAGTGGAGACGGTGTTTTCGTAGGCTCCCGGATTTCATTGTCGCGATTCTCAGGGAGGAGACGAAACAAGTAGCGAGCCAGTGCAACGGGCGAGCGCCGAAATCCTTCTTGGACGACTGCGAGCTGTGGTTCGACATTACCCAGAACGACGGGGATGGGGACGGGCTGACGTGGTGGGAGGAAGTGAATGTATATGGGACGGATCCAACGGTGAGGAATGAGAGGTATGCGGTATTGATTTCTCATTCTTCTAACGTTGGTATAGAGGATGAGTTCTGGAATGAACTCAAAATAATGTATGATATCTTGATAAATGAAGGCTATCTCGATGATAACGAGGATGGTTTTGACCCTACTACAGACCATCTTGTTGTGTTATATGCAGGGTACGATTCAGATATAAGGGATGGAAAGTATGGTGTCCCTACAGGTGAATCAATAGTTGATGGATACTCAAATAAGGATACTATCCAATCCATCTTTAGCACCTTGGGGGATGTCATGTCTGAAAATGATTTCCTTTTCGTTTATCATTTTCATCATGGTCAATTCGTTGATCAAGATGGAGATGATCACCCGGATATCAATGAACCATCAACGATCTGGATTGCGGCTGAATATCTTACTGATGTAAATTTTGCAAACTATGTGGACCAAGTGCAACATTATGGACGAAGAACGTTTGTATTGGGTGCGTGTTATAGTGGAGGTTTTATCGATAATTTAGAGAATGACAGGACAATAGTAGTCACAGCATGTAGATATGATGAGGTCTCATGGGTAGCCGACGACCAAGATATAGATGGTAACCCAATTGATGAGTCTGAACCACGAGACCTTCCACCAAATCGTGACATGGATAGTTACCATCACGCAGAGTTTCTCTACCACTTCCAAAGTGCACTACGTGAGATAACTCCTCAAGGGACGGCTATAGGTGTAGATACAAATGGCAATGGATATATTTCTATTATAGAAGCCTTTAACTACGCATATGCTCACCACAGCTCGAAAACACAACATTATATTATTGGGGAAGATGGGAATCCTTATTCTAGGGGCCCAGAGACTCCTCAACTAAGTGACATTGGTGGTTTAGGAGAAAATACGTACTTATGAGGTGAAAACTATGTTTAGAAAGTTACCTGCTATGAAACACACTACCTTTTTGATGACAATTATATTCATTCTGTCAGCTGTTATATGTGTTACCAATTGCAAAGCCTATACTGAAGATGACTTTGACTTAGATACCGTTCCTGATATTAATGACCTATACCCATTCGATTTCAACAACGACGGCATTTACGATGCCCATACCCTAGAGGATTTTGATGCCGATGGCATAAGGGATTATCCATATGGTAAAGACATGTGGTTGAACACCACCACTACTGGAATTTATATTGGTGGTTTTTCTTCTCCACAACCGACAGCAAACCTCACCGCCGAATCAAGAGTGGGGTCAATAGAGATATCTTGGGAAAGGGTGTTAGGTACAGATGTCCTCGGTTACAATGTATACAAATCTGCAGAGTCTGGATGCAACTACTCAAAGATTAATGATGAAGTAATCACTAATACAACATTTACAGATGAGAATGTGATCGAAAGCGTAACATATTATTATGTCGTAAAAACAGTAAACCAAACAGGATTCGAGTCCCGTCAGTCTATGGAGATAAGCGCAACCCGATCACCATACAGTGCTTTGCCGTATTCTCTTATTTTTGGGATTGTAATTGTTGTACTGGCTGTTATTCTGTTTGTTTATAAAATGAAAAGGAGGAAAGTGGAAAGTGAAAGTTCACCACATCCACAGGAAAAGCAAAAATGATTGCCTCTTTGCATATTGTCCGAGGTTCCCCCTACTGGCGAAAGAAGAGAAAATCGTTAGGAATAAGTCTATCCAGCCTTAGTATTAATCTGCTTTTCCTACCCGGTCATGCAAACAGTATGCAATCGCTCCGAGCATGCGAGCGGGGGGACGGGCGCGAGCCGGCGGAGGAGCGTCGGGTGGGGGATGCGTCCAGCATGGCGGCGGATAACGCAACGGCGCAGCCGGTTTCCCGCAGGGAAAGCGGACACCGTAGGCACTCGACCATCGTTTTGATATTGACGCCGGGAGAGTGGAGACGGTGTTTTCGTAGGCATTTGATTCTCATTATCGCTAAGCGGAA
>VMTD01000061.1 GCA_013791785.1 Methanobacteriota archaeon | reverse complement strand
AGTGACGTTGGGAGGTAATTGGTGAGAGAATCGGTACTCAAGGACAAAAATACTCAGTTATTCATTTTTCACTTATCACTATTCACTGTTCACTAAAAACTACAATTTAACGAGCAAACTTCAGAATACTGAACTCTTACCCTGACGATAAAGTATAATATATTCCCTCTTTATGTTGTGGGTGATTTAAATGTTCACACGGATATTAATACCGACAGATGGCTTCGGCCTTGAGGACCATGCAATTATATACGCTGCCCAGGTGTTTCCCGACGCCGAGTTCCACGTGATAAGCGTCGTGGACACCAAGGTGCACGGCATCCAGTACACCACCATGCTGCAGGACATTATGGACGAAAGTGCCGGCAATGCATTGTCCCACGCGGAGGAACTCTTTTCAGAACATGGCGTCAAGGTGAAGGTCAAGCAGGTGTTGTATGGCATACCCTCCAAGGTGATTAACAATTATGCGAATGAAAACGAGGCTACTTTCATAATCGTGCGTTCCTACTGCCAGCACGGACTTCACAGCCCGGTGCTGGGCAGCACGATAGAGAACCTGCTCAAACGGACCAAGGTGCCAGTGATGGTGCTCAGCGTGGCTGTGGACGGGGTCAAGCCATCCCGTGTGCTGCTGGCCAGCGATGGAACCCACTTATCGAAAAATGCCGAGAACTTCGCCCTCCAGTTCTGCCAGTCACTGGGTGCCACACTTGTATGCCTCTTCGTCGCCAATCCCAAGAAGAGGGGACATGTGGAGTTCGGGAAGAAGGTTATGATCAACCTGGGGTGGAAGGCCAAACAACTGGGAGTAACCGTTGAAGAAAAACTGTCCACAGGGGACCTGGATACATCGGTCATCGAAGCCAGTCAAAACGCCCAAGTCGTTATTATGGGGGCGGGAAGGAAGAATTTCCTCAAGCGTGTCGTGATAGGCCATATGGCAAGGTGTACCTGCGCCACATCAGAGAAGCCGGTCATACTCGTGCGGGGGAGCGGTATCTGATGATAAGCATCGAGACCCTAGCCTTAGTGGTCAGCATACTCATCATCGTTATAACATTCATTCTCATAATTTCGGAGATCGTTCACAGCACAATCGCGGTACTGGCCGGGGCTGTTCTTACTCTCATTGCAGTTAAGGCATTCTCAACCCAGATGGATGATGTGTCAGGAGGGGTCGTGTCATTCATTACTCCCGAACTAATTGACATAATGATACTTCTCACAGCCATGATGATTATCATGGGGGTCCTGAGCAAGACCGGCTTCTTCCAGTGGGCCACTATAACCGCCTATGATATGGCGAAGGGCAGCCCCTACCGCCTTGTGGCCATCCTTGTGGTCACCACGGCCCTGCTTTCCTCGCTGCTTGACAATGTGACCACACTTCTTCTGATGATACCGATTACCATAGAGATGAGCCGAATTCTCAATATCAATCCCGGCCCGCTGTTGATAGGCGAGGCTATCGCCTCCAACCTGGGTGGCGCTTCCACCTTGATTGGGGACCCCCCGAACATCATCATAGGCGCCTCGATGAACATCAGCTTCATGGACTTTATCTTCAACATGGTGCCCATTCTGGCGATTTGCCTCGTGGTATTCACGTTAATGATGAAATTCTTCGCAAAGGAGAGTTTGAAGGATTACAAGAAGCCCGAGGATATGACCGCGCTCAGGGCATCCTATGTCGTCAAGGACTTCAAGTTGTTCAAGAGGACAATGGCCATATTCACGATGGTCATAGTGCTGTTCATTTTCCATGATATAATAGGCATAGGCATAGCCGAGGCCGCCCTGTTGGGTGCGGTTGCCCTTCTTCTCCTGAGCGGAACCCAGATAGACGAGGCGCTCAAGAGCGTGGAATGGTCTACCCTGGTGTTCTTCATCGGCCTCTTCATAATAGTCGGCGGGACAGGGCAGTTGCACCTGATGGATACGATTGCCGATGCCGCCATCAACACAACGGGGGGCAACCTTGCTTTTACCCTGCTGCTGGTGATGTGGTTATCTGCCTTCGCGGCCGCAGCCATTGGGGCAGTGCCAGCCGCAGCCACATTGGTTCCGGTTGTGGCCCTCCTTACGATAGACATTCCCAACTCCGCATCCCTGTTCTGGGCCTTGGTCATCGGTGTGAACCTGGGCAGCATTGCCACACCCATCGGTGCCACATCAAATATAATTGCAACCACACTATCCTCAAGGACCAAGAATCCCATATCCTTCAAGGGATTCATTCGGATAGGCATGCCTACCATGTTGATTACCATGGGCATAGCAAGCCTGTATGTAATGGCCAGGTATGTGTGGTTCTGAGCGCCGGCTCATCCGAGTTTGGCAGCCGCCAGACCCAGTTCGAACGCCTTCATGTTTATCTCAAGGGTCTTGGGCGGTACGGTATTCTTCAGGGCTTCCTTCAGTATCTCGACTGATACGGGGCATTCAGCCGTGCCGGCAAGTGCGCCCAGCAGGACTGAATTGGCAGTTACGTACGACCCGGCCTGGTTTGCCAGTGCGTCCGCGTCAACTGCAGTGAGTTTCGGAGTAATTGCCCGTATCTCGTTGAACAATCCTTCCACATCGGGATATTTCTGCTTGCCTATCGAGACGACCACAGGCACAACTTTCGAGGTGCTGGTGACGAACCGCGTTCCCGCGTTCGCTTTCGGCAGAGCCCGGTAGGCTTCCATTGGCTCGAATGCGAATATTATATCGGCTTCGGCGTCGCCGACGAGCGAGCTTTCGATGCACCCGACGCAGATATTGCACATGACCACGCCGCCGCGCTGGGCCATTCCGTGGACCTCGCTCATCACTGCGTTTTTGCCTTCCATGAGTGCGGCTTCCGAAAGCACCTTGGAGGCGAACAGGACGCCCTGGCCCCCGACTCCGACAACGACTATTCTGGTCATTTCCTCACCTCCGTGTTCTCATGGATTGCCTTGAACGGGCAAACTTTCGAGCAGATGCCGCAACCATTGCAGATGCCATCGTTGATGTGCACGCTTCCGTCGTCCGCCAGGTAGATAGCCGGACAGCCCCAGGTCTTGATGCAGACCTGGCATTTTGTGCATTCCTCCTGGTTTATCTGCCAGGTATGGAAATCCTTTGCCTTCTTGCGAGCCCGAATCTCCAGAAGGACGCATTCCCTCTTTGCGATTATGACTGCCAGTTTGTCGTGTGCCAGCGCATCCTCATATGCCTTCTGCATCTCCTTGATATTGCTGGTATCGACCGTTCGCACGAAATCAACGCCGCAGCCTTTGACAATATCCTCGATGGAAATCATGGGCGCGGGGTCTCCGCGGCCGTCGGTACCCATTCCCGGGTTGGGCTGGTGGCCTGTCATTGCAGTCGTCCGGTTATCCAGAATGGTGTAGACGAACTTGTGACGGTTGTACACGGCATTCACGACGCCGTGAATTCCCGAATGGAAGAACGTGGAATCGCCCAGGAACGCCAGAACCGGCTGGTCAGTGGCCTTTGAAAATCCGCCAGCGGCATCAACGCTGGAGCCCATGCACAGCAGGAAATCCGCAACGTTCAGCGGCTCCTGGATGCCCAGCGTGTAACATCCTATATCGGACGAGAAAATCGCGTCCTTGAAGTTCTGCTTCAGGGCCAGTTTGGCCGCGTAGTACGTGCTTCGATGCGGACAGCCAGGGCACAGGGACGGCGGGCGTGCGGGCAGCGGCGTGCTGGCCTTGGGCACGTTCTTCGGCATAAGGTCCATTCCGGTTATTCCGGAGAATGCGGATTTCAGAACGTCCGGGCCGTATTCGCCCATGACTGAGAAATGGCCGGAACGCTTTCCGTAAACCATTATTTCGGGTTTAACGTCCTTGGCCAGTGCCATAATCGCGTTCTCAAGCAGCGGCTCGCCTTCCTCCACTATTACCAGTTTATCGACGGATTTTATGAATTCCGTCATCATCTTTTCCGGCAGGGGCCAGGTCATGCCCAATTTGAGTATCTTGCCCTTGATTCCGGCTGCGCCCATTATGTCCACGGCATAGTTGTATGATACGCCGGAAGTAATGACACCGTACTCGGAACCCCCCATGTCGATGACCTTGTTGAACTCGGAATTTTCAGAAATCACCAGTGCCTTGGTCATGCGCTCCAGAAGTTTGACGTGGCCTATTCTGGCATGGGCGGGAATGGTCACGAATCGTCCCGGGTCCTTGTCGAAATGGCCCTTTCCCCTCTGGGGTTCCAGATTGCCCGTCTCAACCGCGCCCCTCACGTGGTTCAGCCGCGTTGTGGTGCGCACAAGTACAGGCAGTTCCAGCTTCTCCGAAAGTGCGAACCCGTTTCTTGTCATGTCCTTTGCCTCGTTGGCGTTTGCGGGTTCGAACATGGGTATGTTGGCAATCCTGGCGTAATAACGATTATCTTGCTCGTTCTGGCTGGAATGACATCCCGGATCGTCAGCGGAAATCATTACAAATCCGCCTCTCACGCCGGTGTATGCAACAGTCATGAAGGCATCAGCGGCAACGTTCAGGCCCACATGCTTCATGAATGTCATGGCCCTGAGGCCGCAGGCCGACGCCGCAGCGGCAACTTCCAACGCAACTTTCTCGTTGGTTGAGAATTCGAAGTAGACATTCGCGTCCTTGCCGATTTCGAAGAACGTGTTGCCTATTTCGGATGACGGCGTGCCGGGATAGCAAGCTGCAAAATCGAGACCCGCTTCCAGCGAACCCCTGACTATTGCCTCATTGCCCAGCAAAAATAATTTCTTTCCCTTTTCCTTTGTAAGTAATTGATTCATTGTTCCACCAGTCCTTTCGTGAATTCTTCGAGTTTCAGGAGCCTGTTCCACTCCCAGTTGACGGTTTTCTGAATTGCCTCTATCTCTTCCACGGGGAGATGCCTGAACCGCCCCTGGATGGCCATGTAATCCTTTATCGGCTTGAGTTCCTTGGGTTTCCGACTGATGGTGTAAACGCCGTTCTCCACCTCGTAGAGCGGTTGGGCGGCCGTATCAATGGCCAGCCTGCAGACCTCTATTGTATTTTCTGGCAGCATTCTCCACCCCGTTGGGCAAGGTGCAAACACCTGAATGAACTTGGGGCCGCGTATCTCCTTGGCCTTGCGCAGTTTCTTAATCATGTCCTCGGGGTACCCGATGCTGCATGTTGCGGCGTACGGGATCTTGTGCGCCACCATGATGTCCATCATGTTCTTCTTTGGCTGTTTTTTCCAGTCCTTGGTATTGCCAACTGGCGTTGTGGTCGTCCATGCGCCAATCGGCGTTGACGAAGATCTCTGGATGCCGGTGTTCATGTATGCTTCATTGTCATACATTATGTAAATTACGTCGGTGCCGCGTTCGACCATGCCGGAGAGTGCCTGAATGCCGATATCCGCCGTACCGCCGTCGCCGGCGAATCCCACGACCGTAACATCAGTAATACCTTTCGCATCCAGCGCTGCCTTGATGCCGGAAATGGACGCACCCGTCACTTCAAATGCAGTATTGATCAGCGGCACTTCAAGGCATTTCGCCGGGAACGGGCCAGGCATCACTGCCCAGCAGCAGGCCGGTATGCTCATTATTGTTTTGGGGCCGAGCGCCTTCAGTGTGTAACGCATGGCATTGCACGCGCCGCAGCCCAGGCAACCGACGTGGCCCGGGTTCATGTACTCTTCTTCCGGTATGGTGAATTTTGCCATGTTACCAACCCCCGTGGCCCTTTACGCCAATCCATTCAATGTCGGCATCCAATCCATCCTTGAGTGCCAGTGTTTTCAGGTAAATCTTTTCGATGACTTCAGGGGTCATGTCCTTGCCCCCCAGTCCGACGATGTAATTCTTCAGAAGCGGTTTATCTGCCAGGTCATAAAGCGCCCCCCTGACCTCTTGGGCCATGGGCCCCCAATGTCCGAATGTGTAGGAATGATCGCACATTGCCAGGATGTTTGTCATGCCGGCGAGTTTCCGAATTTCCTCCACCGGGAATGGTCTGAAGATCCTGATGCGAGCCAGTCCGACCTTCTTTCCCTCCGACCTCAGTTTGTCGACCACATCTTTCGCGGTACTGGCAATGGAGCCGGCCATTATCAGGACGGCGTCCGCGTCTTCGCATTGATAGAACTCCACCATGCCGCCGTGGTTCCGGCCGAACTTCTTCTCGAAATCCTTCTCCACGTCACGCCAGCCCTGCCTTGCGGCCTCCATGGCTTCGTTGATCTTGAATCTGAATTCCATGTACATCTCGGGCATGACCAGGCTTCCGAAGCCGTACGGCTCGTCAACGTCCAGTTTGAATCTCGGATTGTACGGCGGCAGGAAATCATCAACATCCTCCATCTCCGGGACGTCCACCGGTTCCACGGTGTGCGACAGAATGAACGCATCCTCGTTTATCATGGTAGGCAAACGGATGTTGGGATTTTCCCCAAGTTTGTAGGCCATTATTATTGAATCCAGGACTTCCTGATTGCCTTCGCAAAACACCTGCATCCAGCCTGTGTCGCGCTGCGCTATCGCATCGTGATGGTCCGCCCAGACGCTCCACGGCGGGCCGTTGGCACGGCAGACATTGCTCATGACTATCGGCGTTCTGGCGCCTGCCGCCCATATGAGAAGTTCATGCATCAGCAGAAGCCCGTGAGACGACGTTGCAGTGTAAGTTCTGGCGCCGGTCATGGACGCCGATATCAGGGCTGCCATGGCGCTGTGCTCGCTCTCTACTTTTACAAACTGTGCCTTCATCTCCCCGGAAGATACCAGTGTCGCAATCTTCTCGACAATGGAGGTCTGCGGCGTAATCGGGTAGGCGGAGATGACTTCAGCCCTGCAAACCTTGGCACCGTAGGCCGAGGCATAATTGCCAGTCATGACCATTTTCATTCTACTCACCTTCCATTACCATTGTTATGGCCTTTTTCGGGCACTCGTGGGCGCATATTCCGCAGCCCTTGCAGTGCTCCAGATCGAAGCTTGGCAGTTCGCCGGGTTTCATCTTGACCGCGACGTCCGGACAGAACTTCCAGCATATGCCGCATTTGATGCATTTCTCGGCATCCATCACCGGCTTGAATGTCTTCCAGAATCCCGTCCGGTTCGCGGCCGAGTTCACGCTGGTAATCGGGGTGAGGGGCAAATCCCGGTATGTTTTGTAGACACCCTTGAGTTCCTCCTTCGTCATAGTATCACCACCGACTCGTACGCCTCCCTGGCTGCGGCAGCGTTTTCGTCAATCTTGATTGGAACATTTTTCTTCACTGCCTTGATGAGCGGTTCCAGCCCCACGACGCCAGAGACCCTGGCGAATGCGCCAAGTACCGAACTGTTGACGATTGGCGCAGATTTACTGCCCAGCCTGTGCTTTATGGCTATGTCCGTTGCCGGTATCGTGGCGAGTCTCTGGTCCGGGGAAAGGCCCAGATTCGCACGGAGCTTCTCCGGTTCAAGTTTCGTATTGAGCAGCACCAGTCCGCCTGGCTTCAGGCCTTCAACTATGTTAACAGCGTTGAGCAGTGACGGGTCCATGACCACCACGAAATCGGGAGCATAGATGCCGGACTTGTTCCGTATCTTTGTATCCGCAATCCTTGTATATGCAGTTACAGGGGCTCCTCTCCTCTCCACTCCGAAGAACGGAAAAGCGGATACCTCCTTGCCTTCTATGAACGCTGCCTCGGCCAGAATGTTGGAGGCAATGACCGCGCCCTGCCCCCCCCTGCCGTGAAATCTCACTTCTATCATTCAAAGCACCGGGAGAGGAATGCAGTTTCCTTATTAATTATATCGCCATTTTTGCAGTAATGGATAGCTATTTCATACATGGCAATATTACATACAGCAATGAGCGAAATCAAGTTTCTCAGCATCCGCTTCCGCGCCTTCGCCCAGGCCACGGAAATCGAGGAAAGGGTCCTGGCAGCCATGAAATTCGCATCCGGTACCGAAGAGGTGAATGTGACCGCGACAACAGGCCACTTCGGCAATCCGATTACGGTTTTCGAAACAGAACTCCTGAAGGCCGGCCAGATAAAGAATTTTCTCGGACGGCTGGCAGAAGCACACATTCCCGAAAATCTAATTGGCCAGGAGGAAGAGCGCGTGGACGAGGAATGCGCGTTCCATTTCAGGCTGGACAAGCAGAAAGCATATCTCGAAGAACTGGCCCTGGCGTCTGGCAGGGATGTCATCGACGTGCGGCTCAAGGTGGGCGTGTACCCAGCCAGGCGGGAGGCCGCCGTGGCCGCAATTAAAGAATGGCTGGCGGATTGACGATTGTAGATTTAGGGATTGTAGATTGTAGATTTACGACGGACTGACGACGTTGCATATTCGTAAGAGGTCACTGATGTGAAGCCTCTTACAACGGTAAGTGGTCCGCATCCCCAAGTACCCCTCTGAACAAAAAATAGACCGCCGTGCACCGTGCATATGCCAGCATATGAAATCAAAGCCATTTGGCTTTGATAAATTAGGTGCATGGCCCCCTGGGTAAACTTCCAGCCCTGGCAACAAACGCCAACTCCTTTAGGGGCTGGTAGTTTACATAGTTCTAACAATAAATTATGGTTTTTTGATTTAACTGAAACGGGAATTGATTACAATAGTCAGTCATATAATTACATCTGTTATTGCGGAATAATAACTTTTGAAGATTGACCACTTACACATATTCTCAACAAAAATCTAAAATCTAAGTTCTAAAATCTAAAATACGGTTGGGCATTCTGCCAGCACAAATCTAAAATCTAAGATCTAAAATCTAAAATATGGTTGGGCATTTTCCTTCCACAAGGGTGGCTAAAATTATTAACCTATCACCTTATCCCCGTCCTCGGTGAACAAATATGGTTGCAAAGGATTCAAGTGCCAAGGGAATTGAATGGAATTTTGAGGGTATATGCCCGTCTCTGGACGGTGCCCAAATCAAGGAACAGATGGCAGCGGCCGTCAAACGCGCGGAAGCTTTCGAGGCCAAGTACAGGCCGGTGCTGAATTCATCAGTGACTCCCGGGCAGATGTACGATATTGTCAGGGAACTGGAGGCAATTACCAGGGATGTCCGCAAACCGTATTATTATGCGCACCTGAGATTCTCCCAGAACACCACTTCCAAAGATGCGGCTGCGCTGAAACAGGCCCTGATGGAATTATACGTCAAGGCCGAGAGCCAGCTCATATTCGTGGAGCTTGCGTGGTGTGCCATTGAGGACGACGTTGCCAACAGCCTGATGGCATCCCCGGAGCTCGCGGATTACAGGCATCTGCTGGAAGCGAAGAGGCTGATGAAGCCCCACCAGCTTTCAGAGGCCGAGGAGAAGCTCATGAGCGCGCTTGAATTATCCGGCAGACAGGCGTTCGTCAGGCTCTTCGACGAGACAATGGGCAAGATTCAGGTAAAGGTCACGGTGGACGGACAGGAGCAGACCCTGCCAATGGACGGCGCCCTGGCAATGCTGTTCCACCCGGACAGGGATAAGAGGAAGATGGCCCACAAAGGCGTCACCGAGGCCCTGGCCGCAAACATGGACCTTCTCACGTTCATATTCAACACCCTGGTGCAGCATCATGCCACAGAAGATGAGTTCAGGAAATTTCCGCACCCTGCCAGGAAGCGAAACCTGGCCAACGAGGTCGACGACGAGACAGTGGAGAGCCTCAAGGCCGCGGTGGACAGGAATGTGGGCATGGTGGCCAGGTATTACAGGCTGAAGGCCAAACTGCTGGGCATGGACAATCTCAAGGATTACGACAGATACTGCCCCATCACCCAGGAAGAAGAGCCGTGCGATTACGAGGCCGCAAAGGCCATGACCCTGGCTGCATACTCGTCGTTCAGCCCGAAAGCGGGCGAGATAGCCAAGCAATTCTTCGACCACGGCTGGATAGACGCAGACCCCAGGCAGGGCAAGGAGGGCGGCGCCTTCTCCGCGAGTACCGCTTCCGACCATCATCCTTACATCATGCTGAACTTCACCGACACCCTGAGCGACGCCTCGACAATGGCCCATGAGATGGGTCACGGCATACACCAGTACCTTGCCAGAGAACGCGGCGACCTTCTCATGGACACCTCTCTGTGCATGGCCGAAACCGCAAGCATATTCGGCGAGATGGTGCTGTTCACGGACCTTCTGGCCAAGGAGCAGGACCCGAAGAAGCGGCTCAATCTCCTTTGCGGCAAAATTGAAGGAACGTTCGCAACCGTCATGCGCCAGATAATGATGAACCGGTTCGAAACAAAGCTCCATGCCGCAAGGCGCGGGCAGGGCGAACTGAAATCGGAAGAGATACATCAGATGTGGCTCGACGAGAACCGCTGGATGTTCGGCGATTCGGTTGAGATGACCGAGGAATACGGCTCCTGGTGGTCGTACGTCCTTCATTTCGTTCATTACCCGTTCTACACCTACGCATACTCATTCGGGGAACTGATGGTTCTGTCGCTCTACGAGCAGTACCGCAAGCAGGGCCAGCCGTTCGTTCCGAAGTACATGGACATGCTGGCCGCCGGCGGCTCCGATTATCCGAAGAACCTCATGGCCAAGATGGGCCTGGACATAACAAAACCGGAATTCTGGCAGAACGGTCTGGACCTGCTGGACGGAATGGTCACCCAGGCCGAGGAAGAGGCGAAGAAGCTGGGCTACTGAGTTAGCTTCGGAATCTCCCGATTAATCAGGTATAGTCCTCCGATGAATGGTAGAATATATAATGCCAAATAGCCAATACTGGAAAAAGTTTCAACGCCTACCATCCACCAGAGTTCCCATAGGCCCAGGAATGCGGAAAGGAACATTCCAGCCAACCCTATGAGCAGTCTCGGATGATCTACGAAACTCCCCCCAAGATTTCGCAGGATGAGCCCCTTCTTGAAAAATAATAAAAATGAATATGTCACAACCGATGCCAATAGCCCAAAAAAAGCAGTGAGCGAAATAAAATCCGGAGTAACTCGATTGTAACTTATTACGTTCAGTTCCTCGGGACTTACCTGTATGCCTACATATTCAAGGACATGAGCCAATTCTGTTTGTAATGTCGTCCCCAATTCATTGTAATTCTCATTCCCGATTAATGGACGTAAATCTGCATATCCAATCGCCAAAAAATATGTTTGGTCAATCTCTTCTTGCCTGCAGAATTGAATTTCAATATATTCATTATCAACAGGAATTATTTTTAATCTACGGGAATCTGTTCCAGTAAAATTTCCGACCGAATAATTGTCCAGAAAAGAGGTTTGATTGAAGGCATCGCAGGCATCCGAAATATTCATCGATTGAATGTCATACCTTGTCATCGTAATGAAGATAACCGTTTCTCTCTCAGGTTCTATGTTGGCCAGGTAAGTGCAATATCCCCCGAACACAATAATGAGGATTACCCAGACCGCCAAGGCCTTCTTCCTAAACGCACTCTCCATGGGAAGTTAATGTTCCTCGGAGATTAAATTACTTTCCCTCGAACTTTGGTTCCCTCTTCTCCGCGAACGCCGTAACCCCTTCCCGGAAATCCTCTGTCGCCCCTGATATGGATATCATGTGCCGCTCGGCCGCAAGATGCTCCTCCAACCGGCTGCTGTCGCTCAGCCGCAGCAATGTTTTCGCGCGGCCGATTGCCAGTGTGGGTCCTTTTCCGATGATTTCTGCGATGTTCATCACTTCCTGCATGAGTTTTTCCGGCTCCAGCACGTGATTCACCAGGCCAAGTTTTTCCGCAGTATCTGCATCTATTGTCTCGGAGAGGTAGATTAGCTCACTGGCCTTCGCTTTTCCCACCAGCTTGGGCAGGAAGTACGTACCGCAACCGGGCGCCAGGCCGATCTTCATGAACCCCATGTTGAACTTTGCGGTTTTCGAGGCATACCGCAGGTCGCAGGCCATTGCAAGCGCCGCGCCAGCGCCCACCGCGTGGCCGTTAACTGCGGCGATGACCACTTTCTCCATTGTCTGGATGCGGTGCACCGGTCTGTGGATCCAGCCCGACAGTTCCTCAAGAAATATTTCGGCATCCGGCGCGTCGGCCATGGCCTTGACATTGCCCCCGGCGCAGAACGCTTTTCCTTTCCCGGTGAGTATGATTACCTTCACGGAATCGTCTTCCTGGCACTCGGTGAGGGCGCTGTCCAGTTCTTCCGACATTGTCTCATCCAGGGCGTTCATGTTGTCCGGCGTGGCCAGGGTGATGACCGCCTTGCCGTCCGTAATTTCAAATTCGATGCTCTTGTAGGTCATGGGTTCACCAACACGTCCATGTTGCCGCACTACAAAATGTTTTTTACCGGAAGCGGCAACATTGGCGATTGTCAATTTTAGATTGTAGATTTTCGATTTACGACGTGTGGTGAATGCAGTTCCGAACATATCCAAACATCGCATTCGCCTATGGCCCGGAAACGTTTTCAAACTAAATCCAGGGGCCATAAAATTATAATCGTTTTACAAACAAATGGTGAATGCGAAATCTAAATGAAAACAAAAAAGAGCGTTCGCCATGATGGGCCATTTAATCATCATGCACCATCATAAAATTTCCGTAATCGACATTTTAGATACGTTTTTGATTACGGGTGTGAGGAATTTCCGCAATCGACATTCTGCAAACGATTTGATTGCGGCTACAAAACGTTTTTTACCCGAAGCCGCTTAAGGTAGCGCAATGGCAGTCATACTGAACTTCAGCGACATCGGATGCCTCAACGAGTCAGCGGCCGGTTCTGCCGGTGCTGGCATGGCATCTTTCGCAAATGCCGGGTTTCCCGTGGCAAGAGGTTTCGTCATAACCCCAATGGCCTTCTCGGACTTTCTCAGGAAGGGGGAGATAACGGCCGCCATTGACCTTTATGATTCCGGTACGGAGACCCCGGAGGACAGCTGGCGTGCCATAAAATCATTGTTCGCGAGGTCAAGGCTGGACTGGAGCCACGAAATGGAGATACTGGCTGCCTTCGGCGAATTGGATTCCACAGTTTCTGTCACCACATCCTCGAAGTACGGGGCCAATGTATCGCCGGTGTACGCGTCCAGGGGCCAGGACCTTCTGGATGCTGTAAAGCATTGCTGGCTGAAATGGCTCAAAACCGGTATGGTCAGGCTGAAAGACAACGATATGCCGGCCCTGGTGGTGAAGGAGGTTATGGATTCCGAGGTCTCGGTGGAGTTCAGGCGCAAGGACCGGGAAATCCGTGCCAGGGCGGTCTTCGGACTCCCGGAAGGACTTCATGACCCCACCGTGTCAAGCGACATTTTTGAATTCACGCCGGACGGAAATCTGGAAAGAATGGAGATGCGTTCCCAGAATTTTCAGTACATCATGAAGGAACATGGTCCGTCCAGGGTGGAAGTGTCTCACGATTTCAACGACGAGGAAAAACTCGCCGACGAGATGATATCCAGTCTCGGGGAGATCATCGAATTCATGAAGCAGAATGCCGGCATAGTTTCCTGCACAGCATGTTTCATTTCCTCCAGGCCCATCATATGCTCTGCCAGCCTGATGTCCGAGGCTGGCGCCACTGTAGAAATGCCGCCGAGAGAGCGTAGCCTCAGCCTTCTGGAACCTGTGAAATTCGCGCAGCCGGCCCAGCCCCAGGGACCCGTGGTGGCCACCAAGCTTTTCCTGAACCTGAGGAACCGGGCGGAACTGGGAACCGTGACCGGAACCTATCTCGACGGAATACTGGTTTCCGGAAATCTGCTGGGGAATGGGGCCTGGAAGTCCGAATTGTCCGGTATTGCGTCCGAGACCAAACGGTTGTTCACGGTATCCACCATGGTCATCGAACTGGGCGATACCGGCCATGAGACCGCGGAGCGCCTTGCCGATGCCATGACCACCATATCGGAAGCCGGCATGCAGCCCGGAATACTCGTCCCAGGCATACGCAGCGCCGAGGAACTGGCAAGGGTCATGAGGACCATCCGTACCGCACTCGAAGGCCTTCCCGAACCGTCCGTGTGGGTGAAGGTCATGTACCCCAGCAATCTCTTCTTCATGGAATCCCTGGCCGCTGTTTCGGATGTTCTTCTTCTGGACCTTGATTCCCTGGCAAGGCTCATGCTCGGAGCTGACGACGGCGGTGACTGGCTTCACTATTCCATACCCGCACTGGAAGGTGCCCTGGAAACCGCGTTCCAGCGTAAGTCCGGTACATTTGCCATATTGTCCGATGACCTGGTATCCACGCCCAGCATGCTGGAGTTTCTTGTTAGGCACACCGCCGACATAATCTGCGTTGGACTTTCTGAAGTTCACACAGTTAAACACATAATCGCCTCCGTGGAAAAACGCATACTACTGGAAGAGGGGAGGGCGTAGGTCATGTGGGCAAAGGGCGAGAACCGTGACACTGTCATGCTGGAGCTGGAAGCTGCCCTGGACCGGGACCATCATTTTTCCGACGGTCATGTAATAAGTTCAATGTGCACAAAACCGTTGGATATCGCCGCAGAAGCTCATGGCATGTTCCTGGAATCAAATTTGGGCAATGCCGGCCTTTACCCGGGCACACTGGACCTGGAGAAACAGGTAATAGACGCCATCAGCCAACTTTTGAATGGTCCCGCGGATACCGCCGGCGGCGTGGTCAGCGGCGGGACCGAGGCCAATATTACCGCTCTCTGGATTGCCAGGAACATCACCGGAAAGAAAAAGGTGATATTTCCCAGAAGTGCGCATTTTTCATTTCACAAAGCCTGTGACATACTGGCCATGGAGTCGGTCATGGTCTCCCTGACAGATGATTTTACTATGGACCTTGATGAGGTAGCCAGGCATCTTGACGGCGATGTCGCGGCCGTGGTCGGCATAGCCGGAACCACCGAACTGGGCGCCGTTGACGACATCCGCGGGATTTCGGAGATGCTGCCTGAAAACGTCTTTCTCCACGTGGACGCGGCCTTCGGCGGTTTTGTTCTGCCGTTCCTGAGAGAGCTGGGCCACGACGTTCCGGATTTCGATCTATCCATTTTCGGGGTATCCAGCATTGCCGCGGATCCGCACAAGATGGGCATGTCAACGGTCCCGTCCGGCGCCCTGCTGGTGAGGAACAGGGAATGGATAAGGACCATTCACAAGGACGCGCCATATCTCGATATGATTGGCCAGCTCTCCGCTCTCTCCGGGACAAGGTGCAGCGCGGCGGTTGCCGCATCTTATGCGGCAATGCGTTCCCTCGGACGAGATGGTTATACTCGTATTGTGGAAGATTGCATGAAAGTGACCCGCCACGCCCTGGCATCCGCAGAGAGGCTGGGCCTGGAACCGGTCATCGAACCGATAATGAACATTCTCTGCCTTCGGGTTCCGGACCCGAAGAAGGTCCAGAAAATGCTGGACCAACGCGGCTGGAAGGTATCTGTTGCTCAAAATCCGTCCAGCCTGAGACTTGTCATGATGCCTCACGTGACCATGGGCTCGATCGACGACTTATTCGCGGAGCTGGAAATAGTTCTGGGGGAACTGTGATGCAGGAAGATTTCGATTTCGAGATTGAAAAGGTCATTTCCACCGTACGGGATAAGGGCTGCCGCAAGGTTCTGCTGCAATTTCCCGAGGGCATGAAAAGGCGTGCGCCGGAAATCGCAATGGCCATTGCCGACAGGGTCTCTGCAATCGTTATAATTTCCGGCGACCCGTGCTTCGGGGCCTGCGACATTCCGGATACTGATGCAGACCTCATCGTTAACTACGGGCACTTGCCCATACCGAACCTCAGCACGCCCAAAAGCGTCCTGTACATACAGCTCAGGTCCAGCGCCGACCCGTTCCCGGTGCTGGAGAAAGTGCTCCCGAAACTCGGCGGAAGGATCGGACTGCTGACCACAGCCCAGCATCTTCACGTTCTCGGTGATATGGTTATCTTTCTCAGATCCAAAGGAATCGAAGTGCTGGTTGGCAAGGGCGACTCGCGGTTGTACGCTGAAGGCCAGGTTCTGGGTTGCAATGCCTCCTGTGCCAGGGCCGTTTCTGACAGGGTGGACTCATTCCTCTTCGTCGGGACAGGCAATTTTCACGCTCTGGCCGTATCGCTGGTTACTTCCAAACCGGTCATTGTGGCCGACCCGGTGAGCGGCGAAATCAGTGATATATCTTCTGTGAGGGACAGGATGCTCAGACAAAGACATGGGGTCATAGAGAAGGCCAGGGAAGCCGGACGATTCGGCATAATACTCTCTTCCAAGCAGGGCCAGAGAAGGGAAATACTTGCCCACCGCATCTCGGAAATGCTGACCGACGCAGGATTGGAATCCGTAATGGTGGAGTTGAACATGGTGACCCCGGGAAAATTGGAGAACCTTGGCCTGGATGCATGGGTTTCCACTGCCTGTCCGAGGCTGGCTATAGACGATTATGCAGTATTCCCGAGGCCGGTGCTCACGCCGCCGGAGGTCGAAATATTGCTCGGAAAAAGGCACTGGGACAATTACATATTCGATGAAATAATGTAAGCCAGACATGGCCAGCATTATGTTTTTGTTGTTTAATATATACACAGCTAAATTTTAAATACATAAAACACCATTATGGTTTAAATAATTCACGAGGGATGGGTGAATCAAATGAAATCTATAATCACAGAAGCACTAGCTAGGCATGATGAACACAAGAAGGAACAGGAGTTTACAAAATCCACCGGTATCTACAACGAGAGCCCGGATGATGAGGAGCTCAAGAGGCTCGTTGAAACTCTCAAGTTAAACGTGAAGATTATTGGTTGCGGCGGCGGCGGTTCCAATACCGTGAACCGTCTCACCGAGACCGGCGTCGTGGGCGCCCAGATGATGGCCATTAACACCGATGCCACTCACCTTTTGCACGTACACGCACCCAAGAAGATGCTCATCGGCAGAAGGGCCACCAAGGGCCTGGGCGCCGGCGCGCTCCCGGAAGTGGGAGAGCAGGCATCCAGGGAGAACGAGGACGAGATAAGGGCATACCTGGAAGGTGCGCACATAGTTTTCATCACCGCCGGAATGGGCGGCGGTACCGGTACCGGTTCAGCGTCCGTAGTTGCCGAGCTCGCAAAGGAGGCCGGTGCACTGGTCATGGGCGTTGTCACATTGCCGTTCAAGGCAGAGGGCCGTGTCAGGATGGAGAACGCAATAAAAGGTCTGACCAAGCTCAGGAACAAGTGCGACACCACCATCGTAATTCAGAACGACAGGCTTCTGGAACTGGTCCCCAGACTTCCGCTGGACGCAGCATTCAAGGTTGCAGATGAAATACTCATGAACTCCATAAAGGGCATGACCGAAATAGTCACCAAGCCCGGCCTTGTAAATCTGGATTACAGCGACCTCATGACAGTCATGGAAAACGGCGGCGTGGCAATGGTCGGAATCGGCTCGTCCAACGACGACCGCGAGCGTGTGGAACTGGCAGTCAATGAAGCACTGAACTCCCCGCTACTGGGTGACATCGACCTTTCCGGCTCGAAAGGGGCCCTCATCCGTGTTGTCGGTGGCGAGGACATGACGATTTCCGAGGCCCAGCAGGCAGCTGAACTGGTCAGTGCAAAGATAAGTCCGCAGGCACGCATAATCTGGGGCTGCACAGTGGACCCCACCATACGCGGCGATGTAAACATTCTCGTTGTCATAACCGGCGTAAAGAGTCCGCAACTCATGGGCGCGGATGCACCCGCTGGCACAACCGGAATGGACTTTGTCCACTGATCGTGATTCACCATGGGTGTTAAGGAGTTCCGGCACAGGTACATTGTATTCGAGATAGACGCCCCCAGAGCAATCGAGCGCTGGGAGCTCATCAAGGAATTTCAACGGCGCGCCAGCCAGATGGGCCTCGACCAATCCGATGAAATCAGGCCCTGGCTAACGGCGTTCCAGACCAATCGCGGAATTCTGCGATGCTCGCACTGCGACAAGGACAAGGCCATTGAGCTTTTGACCAGCATCAGCGAGGTGGGCGACGACAGAGTGAAGATAAGCATCAGCACCATCACCACCTCCGGAACCATACGGAAGGCCAAGGAATCTTTGTAATGGGCAGTCCGAAACTGGGTTGCCCCTTCTCCATTATTTTGCGATTCTGCAGGACAGATTTATCTCTATCGTAACATGGGCCAGCTCATGGAACTTTGAAAGCCTCTCTTTGTACTCATCCACTGGCCTCTCAGAGTCGGATACCAGGGAAACTATGCAGGCGTAGGCACCATCCCCGACCTTCCACAGGTGAAGGTCGCAAATAACGCTGCTCCCGTCTGATTCGATGGCTCTCTTGATTTCATTTGCCAGGAAACCATCTGCCTTATAATCAAGAAGGATGTGTGCCGAGTCCCGCAGCAGAAGCCACCCCCATCTTATTATAAGGGTCGCACCCAGTATTCCCATGAGGGGATCCAGCCATCCCAGCCGATAGTATTTTGCCCCGAGGAGCGCGGCAATTGCGAATATTGAGGTGAGGGCGTCGGCTATTACATGCAAATACGCGGATTTGAGATTCAGGTCCTGATGGTCATGGGATTCATTTCCATTATTTTCATGATGATGGTGGTGACGGTTGCCCCGGCTCAATATTGCCGCACTCGCCACATTGACTGCCAGCCCTATGAAGGCCACAAGCAAAGCCTGGTCGTAATGGATTACCAGGGGATTGACCAACCTCTCGACCGAAGCATAGGCTATTGCGATGGCCACAATTCCCAGAACAAGGGCACTGGAGTAAGCACCCAGTATCTCTATCTTCCATGTCCCGAAGGTAAACTTGGAATTCTCCGCATGCTTCCTTGCCAGTCTGTATGCGCCATAGGACAGCACCAGGGCAAAGGCATGCGTGCCCATGTGCATCCCGTCTGCCAGCAGGGCCATTGAGTTCGTCAGAAGCCCGAAGACAATCTCGGCAAACATGGTGACCAGGGTGATGACCACGACTGCCAGGGTCAGCCGTTCAATGTATCGCTTGTCCGCGCTGAAGGTGTGGGCGTGCCTCAACCGTTCTATATCTTCCGAGTTCATGGTCTGCAATGGGATGGGTGGATATTATACAAATAGATTCTTCCGTATTTTCCGATATTCAGAGAAAATTGAAAATTGGGGCTGGCCATTGAGCCAGCCCATTCATTTTGTTTTGGGCCTAGTAATCCATTCCGCCCATTCCGCCTGGCGGCATTCCGCCCGGTGGTCCGCCCGCGCCCTTTCTGGCTGCGATGACATCGTCGATCCTCAGAATCATTATGGCGACCTCGCTGGCCGCGTTTATGGCCTGGGTCTTGATCCTCATGGGTTCGATAACGTTCTCTTTCAGCATGTCGACGACCTTTCCGGTGATAACATCTATGCCGGCGTTCCTGCGCTTCTTGCCCTCGTGCTCGCTCCTGAGCTGGATGAGGACGTCAATGGCGTCAAGACCTGCATTCTCTGCCAGTGTCCACGGAATTATCTCCGTTGCCTTGGAGAAAGCCTCTATGGCCAGCTGCTCACGGCCGCCAACCTTGGAACCGAATTTGTTCAGCGCCAGGGAAAGCTCGATCTCCATTGAGCCGCCGCCGGAAAGTGCGATTCCGTCTTCCATGGCGACTGCGGTAACTTTGAGTGCGTCGTGGAGTGCGCGTTCGGCCTCGTCAATCACATGCTCTGTTCCGCCCCTTATGAGTATTGAAACAGATTTAGCGTCCTTGCAGCCTGTGATGAAGGTCATGTCGCTGTCAGCGATCTTCTTCTCTTCGACCATTCCGGCCTTTCCCAGATCGGCGGGCGTCAGATCTTCCAGATTGGTGACCAGCTTTGCGCCTGTTGCCTTGGCCAGCGCCTCCATGTCGGACTTCTTCACCCTGCGAACCGCGAATATGCCATCCTTGGCCAGGAAGTGCTGCACCAGGTCGTCAATGCCCTTCTGGCAGACGACAACGTTGGCGCCGGACTTCTTGATGATGTCGGCCTTCTTCTTGAGTGTTTTCTCTTCTTCGTCCAGGAATTTCTGGAGCTGGCCCGGGTCGGTAATCTGGATCTTTGCATCTACTTCGGTCTTCTTGATTTCCAGTGCGGTGTCGATGAGCGCAATCTTTGCGTTCTTCACGCTGGTTGGCATCCTTGCATGGACCTTTTCCTTGTCCAGGATGATGCCTTCGATGAGCCTTGTATCAGCCAGTGAACCGCCTATCTTCTTCTCGACCTTTACGTTGTCGATGTCAACGACATAGACGCCATTCTTCTTCTCGGCGACTGCCTTGATTGCCCCGACTGCCACATTGGCCAGTGATTCCTTGTTGTGGCCGACACTCTTGCCGGTCATTGCGGTCATGGCTATGTTCCTGAGCATCTTGTCGTCCTTGAGATTCACTTTCACTCCGAGCTTCTTCAGAATGTTGATGGATTCTTCCGCGGCCTGTCTGTATCCGTTGGCTATGACTGTCGGGTGAACGTTCTGGTCGATGAGGGCTTCCGCCCTCTTGAGGAGTTCGCCTGCCAGCACGACTGCGGTTGTTGTTCCGTCGCCGCACTCGTTGTCCTGTGTTTTGGCGACTTCCACGACCATTTTGGCGGCTGGGTGTTCGATGTCGATTTCCTTCAGAATGGTTGCGCCGTCATTGGTGATGACGACATCGCCCATGCTGTCCACGAGCATTTTATCCATGCCCTTCGGTCCCAGGGTTGAGCGCACTGCATCTGCGACTGCTTTTGCTGCCGCGATGTTGTTGAGCTGGGCGCCCCTTCCTTTGTTCCTGTCCGTTCCTTCTCTCAGTATGATTATCGGTTGCTGCTGTTGTCCTTGCATAATTTTTGCCCCCCTTTTTTATGGGTTCTGTCTAATCAATATCAGAACGTCTATATAACTCTTTCCAATTAATATCTGCGAAAAAATATGAACCATTCCGATTGTTCATTTGTTCAGCCGGTCCGCGTATTCAGACTCCAGATTGCTCTTTGTCTCCCTGAGCAGGCGCACCACCAGAACGATATCCCCTGTCTCGGAGTACAATGCCTTGTTGTCCAGGGCGGCAAATAGCATTTTGTTATGAAAAACATTCTCTACCTTGATCTGTTTGAGGCTCTTGATTGCTTCGAGCTGAGACGAATTCATCCATTGAAATCTGATTGCCTGATTCGCGGTCTTATTCCTGAATTTGGAAATAAAATTCGGCCTTGTCCAGATGTCCATTTCCGGAACGGATTTTGCAATATCCGAGTCCAGGGCCATTCTGAGATGGTACCCGTAATCAGAGTCATATTTGAGCTCGAAATTTCCGTAAATATTGCTTTTCACTGTGAGGGATTTGAAGCTTTTTTTGACCTCGTCGGGTTTGAGGTTCAGGGCTTTGATAAGTTCATAATGCTTTTTTGCCGGGCTGTATTCGATATGTATGAATATGGCAACCGCGATGAAAGCAGTCGTCAGGAAAGAGATGGCCAGGGTTCCGGATGAAGTCGCGGATCTCAAGACAAACAAACCGAGTAACATCGGCATTGGGGTAAGGATAATGGTCACAACAAGGGCAATGCGCAGTCTGTGGATGTTTCTGATGCCCCAGGGATACTGGGTTGCCGGGAGCGGCATGCAATGATCGATGATTATCTCACCCGCATCATACTCCCGAATGTGTTCCGAGTATAACTTGCGTCCCCTCTCCCGGGCCGCATCGAGTATGGGTTTCTGCTTGTTGTAAATATAGAACGTTCCCCCGAATATAATAGCCGAAAGAATAAGTGCGCCGATGAAAACATCCAGGAACATGTTATCGAACAAGTCCAGGAGCGACCAGATGATTAATAGAACGAATCCTGTAACAATCATGGCTATCATTCTAATGCCAAATATTTCGGTGTTGACGTACAGTTTGACTGTTCTGCCATCGCAGTCCATGCATTTGTCCAAAAATTCGCGAACCAGTTAATCACATTTTGGACAGTAATCCACTTCAGCCAAGTCAGCACCTTCCGTTCCTCTTCCTGCGAATTGAAACATCATGGCCTGACTATTATAAAATATTATTTGCGGCCTTTCAACCAAGTGGCAACAGATTTATGTGGCATGGCTGCAATACCCGGGATCCATGAAGGTCGCCGCCCTGTTCTCCGGAGGGAAAGACTCTACTTACGCCATATATCTCGCTCAGATGCGGGGCTGGAACGTTGCACGGCTCATCACCATGGTACCGGAAAAGGGAGAATCATACATGTTCCACGTGCCGAACATCGGGCTCTGCGACATGCTGGCGGAAGCCATGGGAATACCCCATACCGCTTTCCCGACCCAGGGTGCCGAGGAATTAGAACTGGATGACCTGAGAAAGGCACTTACTGGCCAGGGCGTTGAGGGCATAATCACCGGCGCCATCGCATCGGACTACCAGTCAACGCGGATAGACCGCCTCTGCCATGAACTGGATATGAGGTCCTTCTCGCCAATCTGGAGATGGGGCCAGGAGGCAGTATTAACCGACATACTGGCCGCCGGTTTCAAAGTCATGATTGTAGGTGTTTACGCCGACGGGCTGGGCAAGGAATGGCTCGGCAGAATTCTCGATTCAAATTCCATGGAAAAACTGAAGGCATTATCTGAAAAGAACCGCATGAACATCAGTGGTGAGGGCGGCGAGTTCGAGACGCTGGTCATTGACGGCCCAAATTTCCTAAAGAAACTGGAAATCATAGAATCCGAAACAATCTGGGACGGCTCCCGCGGGGAGATGAAGATCACCGAGGCCAGGCTGGTTCCGAAATAATCATACCTGCGGCAGTATTATCACTTTAACGGAATCCCCGCCGCCGGCCACCAGGCCGAACCCTTTCTGTGCATCAGCCAGCCCGAACCTGTGGGTTATCATTTCATCCACCGGAATGCTGCCGACGCGAATCAGTTCCAGCGCGGCAACATGGTCTGCCGGCGCTGCCGCATAGGTGGTCATCAGCGTTACTTCCTTCTTCCAGAAAACGTCGTTGATTGAGAAAGGGAATGTCTTTCCCTCGGCAGTCGGTGCGAAGAAGAGAACTGTTCCGCCCTTGTCCACGGCCTCCAGGGCTGCCTTGATTGCCGGCATTGCGCCTGTGCAGACAATGATGTTCTGCGCTTTTTTCCCGCCGTTGGCCTTGATGAGGTTGGTTACCAGATTCTCATCGGACATTATCGCATCGTCCGCGCCGAACCGCATGGCCATGTCCAGCCTGTACTCGGATATGTCTGCCGCGACGATTCTCCCAGCGCCCATTGCCCTTGCCAGGCTCACATGGAGCAGTCCTGAAATTCCTGCGCCGATTACGAACACGCTGGCGCCGTGCTTTATTGACATCTTCTTCTGGCCCCGGAGGACGCATGCCAGGGGTTCTGCGAATGTCGCGTCCTCGAAGCTCACTTTCTCGGGAATAAGGAATGTTCCCCTGTCAACATTGATGGCCGGAAGCCTGACGAATTCCGCGAAGCCGCCAGGGTGGAAATTCGTACCACCCTGCAGACTCTTGCATGCGGTATGATGACCGTGATGGCAGTAATCGCAGGTGTTACAGGGCACGTGATGCGCAGCCACAATCCTGTCCCCAGGCTTGAACTTCTCAACGCCCTTTCCAACTTTTTCGACAGTTCCGGCAACTTCATGTCCCAGCACCAGCGGGACCTTATCCCGTCGATACCATTCCATGACATCCGAGCCGCAGATGCCGCTGGCCTCGACCCGCATAAGAATTTCGCCAGTCCCGATATCGGGAACCGGCAGCTTTTCTAGTCGAACGTCCTTGTTGGAATAGTACATGGCAACCCGCATCTGCTTTGTCATGCGATGCCCTATCACGTAAGAATAGAAGAACCTTGCGAAAACATAAATAGGTAGGCAAATATCGGCAACCAATGGCAATAATCACATTGAGCTACCGGGATTTGACGGCCCTCATGGGCCAGGATATCCCCCAGGAAGAGTTACTAGCCATGCTGCCAATGCTCGGCTCGGACATCGACAGCGTTGACGGCGACGTGATGAACGTCGAATTCTTCCCAAACCGGCCTGACCTCTATTCCGTTGAAGGAGTTGCAAGGGCGGTCCGCGGTTTCATAGGTAAAGAAACCGGCCTGGCTAATTACGACATAACTCACACCGACAATGTCCTGAACGTTGACCCGTCCGTTGCGGAAATACGGCCGTTCATCGTGGCCGGCATAGTCCGGAACGTCACCATGACTGACGAATTAATCGCGTCTCTCATGGAGGCTCAGGAGAAATTGCATCTGACTCTTGGCAGGAAGAGAAAGAAAGTGGCAATCGGCGTCCATGACATGAGCCAGTTGAAGTTCCCTTTCACCTACAGGGCCGTTGAGCCGAAGAGCATAAAATTCGCGCCCCTTGGCTACACCATGGAGATGGACATGGCCGAGATACTGGAACGGCACGAGAAAGGCATGGAATATGCCAGTGTCCTGGAGGGCAAGTCCCTGTACCCGATAATCTTGGACGCGGACGGAAAGGTGCTCTCTTTCCCTCCCATAATCAACGGTAATATCACCACCGTAACTGAATCAACGACGGACATTTTCCTGGACCTCACCGGAACTGACCTGAACACTCTGAAGACGGCGCTCAACATCATCGCCACGTTGCTGGCGGAGAGGGGCGGCAAAATCGAGACAGTCAAGGTAATTTACCCCGATAACGAACTCGTACTGCCCGACCTGGCACCCAGGGTTCGCGAGATAACCGCCCTGGAGGTCAACGCACTCCTCGGCACCGATTATTCGCCGAAACTGATAGCCGAGCACCTCCGGAGAATGAGATTCGGCGCAGAAGCCAGCGGCGATAAAATTACTGTTCAGGTGCCCGGATACCGCAATGACATAATTCACAATGTGGATTTGATTGAAGATATTGCCATCAGCGCGGGTTTCGGCAACATCCCCAGCACACTTCCAAGGAGCATAACCTTCGGCAGCGAGCGCCCCCTGGAGGTTCTTTCCAACAACGCTAGACGGCTCATGTTCGGCCATTCCTACCTGGAGGTGAAGAGCCTCGCCCTTTCCTGCGAGAAAGAACAGTTCGAAATGATGCATAGGTCCGAATCATCCGCTCTCGTGAAGATACAGAACCCGATTAATGAATATCTCACTTGCGTGCGCATGACCCTGGCCCCCAGCATGATGATGTTCCTCAAGGCGAATAAGCACCGTGATTTACCGCAGAACATCTTCGAGGCCGGAAGCATAGTGTCCGGTACAAAAACGATACGCCATCTCGCGGCCCTGTCCATGCACTCGAAAGCGTCTTTCACAGAGATGAAATCCCTTGTCCAGACAGTCCTGCGGGACCTGAACATCACGTTCGAACTCGTTCAGTGCGATGACCCGGTATACATTCCGGGCCGGGCTGCGGAGATAATCGTGGCCGATAACTCAATCGGCAGCTTCGGGGAGTACCATCCGCAGGTGCTGGAGAATTTCGAATTAGGCTACCCGGTGGCAGGGTTCGAGATTGAGTTGGAACCCCCACAATCATAAATATATCGCTTGATTGCATCTTCTTTACAATTGCCGAGGTAGCTAAGCCCGGTTAGGATTCCAGGTTTCGGCCCGGAACCCCGGAATACGGCGCCGGCCTTGAGAGCCGGTGGTGCCCTGCACCACGGGAGTTCGAAGTGCCTGGGGGAAATAACCCCCAGCCCGAAAGTCTCCCCCTCGGCGCTTATTTATTAAAGTAGGCAATTGCCGAACTTCACATAGTAAATTATATAACCGAATCGGCGTTTTGTGAGAGCACTGGATTGGGTGCATCATTATGGCTTCAGGCAATAAATATGATTACATAATCGTTGAAGGCCAGGACATTGTCACGGTAACGCTGAACCGCCCGGAGATTCATAACCCCTTCGATGAAAAAATGATATCGGAACTCACGGATTTCTTCAAAAGCGTGAATCAGAATAATACTGCCAGAGCCGTGGTCATCACCGGTGCCGGCAAGTCATTCTGCGCGGGTGCGGACCTCAACTGGATGAAGAGAATGGGCCAGTATTCACACGAAGAGAATGTTTATGATGCGACCGACCTTTCCAGAATGTTCCAGGCGCTGGAGGATATTGAGATACCGGTCATTGCTAAAGTAAATGGCGCCGCTCTGGGCGGCGGCGCGGGCCTTGCATGTGCCTGTGATTTTGTCATTGCCAGCGAGAAGGCGAAAATCGGTTTCAGCGAGGTAAAACTGGGGCTGCTTCCGGGCGTGATATCGCCGTATGTCATCGACCGGGTGGGCGCAAAAAGGGCGACCCAGCTGTTCATCACCGGTGAAAGGCTCGAAGCAGAGTTGGCCAGGAAATTGGGACTTTTCGACGATGTGGTGGAGCCAGACGATTTGAACGGTGTTGTTGACCGTTTCATCAGGCAAATCATGACCGGCGGCCCCCAGGCAGTGAAAGAATGCAAGCGCCTGGCCAGGACAGGGGCGCACATGGAACGGGGCGAATTCAAGAAATACTGCATCAACGCAATTGCGATAATTCGCGCATCACCCGAGGGCAAGGAAGGCGTAACCGCTTTCCTGGAGAAACGCGAACCGAAATGGAGGCGCTGAGATGGAGATAACCAAGATACTGGTGGCCAACCGCGGCGAGATTGCGGTCCGGATAATGACCGCCTGCCAGGAGATGGGTATTTTGACCGTCGGAGTTTATTCCGACGTAGATGCCAAGTCTCCTCACGTTGAAATGGCTGATGAAACGTTCCCGCTAGGCGATCCGACGCCGTCGGCCAGTTACCTGAACATGGATAAATTAATCGACATAGCCCTGAAGAGCGGCGCCAACGCCATTCACCCCGGTTACGGCTTCCTCTCGGAGAACGCGGACTTCGCCAGGGTCTGCGCCAAGGCCGGGATAAAATTCATCGGCCCAACGCCGGAAGTCATACATGGCATGGGCGACAAGATAGAAGCGAAGCGCACCATGCGTGACGCCGGAGTGCCAGTAATACCGGGATACACCGGCGAGGAAAAGGAAACGTTGCAGGAAGCATGCCAGCGCATAGGTTTTCCAGTGCTGATAAAGGCCTCTGCAGGCGGCGGGGGAAAGGGCATGAAAATCGTCCGTTCCATGGAAGAACTCGATGAGGCCGTGGCGTCCGCCAGAAGGGAAGCGAAATCATCCTTTGGCTATGATGAGCTTCTTCTCGAGAAATATCTTCCGAAACCAAGGCATATCGAGTTCCAGATTCTTGCGGACGAACACGGAAAAATAATCCATCTGTTCGAGAGAGAGTGTGCAATCCAGAGGCGGCATCAGAAAGTCGTTGAGGAAACGCCGTCCATCGCGATTGATGATGAACTCCGGGAGAAAATGGGTCGGGCCGCGATACTGGCTGCCAAGACCATCGATTATACCAACGCCGGAACCGTCGAATTTATGCTGGACGCTGAACGTAATTTCTATTTTCTCGAGATGAACACCAGGCTTCAGGTGGAGCATGCAATTACGGAGATGACGACAGGCATCGACATAGTGAAATGGCAGATCAAAATCGCATCCGGGGAGCCGCTGACGCTGGAGCAGGAAAAGGTAACCCAGCGGGGCCATGCCATCGAATGCCGCATTTATGCTGAAGATCCTGAGAAGAACTTCATGCCCAGCACCGGCACGCTCCAGACTGTCGAACTCCCAACCGGCGTTAACATACGCCACGACACAGGCATAAGCCAGGGCTACAAGATTTCTCCCTATTATGACCCCATGATGGCCAAGCTGATAGTGTATGGTGAGGACAGGAAGGACGCGTCCAGGAAACTGGAGTGGGCACTTTCCAACTACATCGCGCTTGGCATTACAACCAATATTCCTTTCCTAAGGGCCATCGTGAAGCATCCCGCGTTCGTCAACGGTGATATCGACACTCACTTCATCGAGACATATTTCGGTTCCTGGTCATCAGCGAAGACGCTTCCGTCGGAGGTGCTGATAGCCGCGGCCATTGATGATATGAAGCATTCCGGCGTGGTCGAGGGAATGGGTGACGAAAAAACAGAGCATGAAACCGCTTCCCCATGGACCACCGTGGGCAGATGGAGAATAGACAGCTGAGGTGATATGATGGAACTGCATTACGAGCACCAGGGAAAACTGTATCCGGTCAGGATAACCCGCGACGGCGAGGCTTTCAGCATAGGTGTTGGGGACAAGTCATTCCGGGTGGAATCCAAGGAGACGAAACCGGGGTACTTTGCCCTGACCATAGACGGCAAGGTGACCAAGTGCAATATCGCAACCGAGGGCAACCAGCGCCACATTTTCATCAACGGGGACGTTTACCGTTTCAACCGCGTTGAGGCCGGTGCCAGGCCGGCAGATTTTGATAAATTGCCGTCGAGTATCACATCCCCCATCTCCGGCAAAGTGACAGCGGTGGGCGCGGTTGATAACGACATCGTTGAAGCAGGTCAGGTCCTCATCACAATCGAGGCAATGAAGATGGAATATCAGATAAAAGCGCCATACGCCGGGAAAGTGGAGAAAATCAATTTCAAGCTGGGCGACCAGGTGGACATCGGCGAACTGCTGGTTCAGATGGAGAAAACGGAGTGATAGCATGGACGCAATAGAGAGCAAGATAGACCCCAACAGCCAGGAATTCAAGGACAACAAGGAACATTACCTCAAGCTCATAGCCAATCTGAGGGAAAAGATAGAGTGGGCCAAGGCCGGGGGCGGCGAGGAACAGGTAAAGCTCCACAAGTCCCGGGGAAAGATGCTGGCCAGGGAACGCATAGACGCCATCTGCGATCCCGATACTCCGTTTTTGGAACTGAATCCGCTTGCCGCCGTCGGAATGTATGAGAACCAGGCGCCCTGCGCCAGCATAGTCACCGGCATCGGCGTCGTTCACGGACGCGAGGTAATGATGATAGCCAATGATGCCACCGTGAAAGGCGGAACTTATTACCCCATGACCGTGAAGAAGCACCTCCGGGCCCAGGAGATTGCCATGGAGAATAACTTGCCATGCGTCTATCTGGTGGATTCAGGCGGGGCGTTCCTTCCGCTCCAGGATGAAGTCTTTCCGGATCGCGAACACTTCGGCAGGATATTTTACAATCAAGCGAGGATGAGCGCCATGAAGATACCCCAGATAGCGCTGGTCATGGGCTCCTGCACAGCCGGGGGCGCGTACGTTCCCGCGATGTCCGATGAAACCGTCATGGTCAAAGGCAATGCCACAATCTTCCTGGGCGGCCCCCCGCTGGTTAAGGCGGCGACAGGCGAAATAGTGAGCGCAGAGGACCTGGGCGGTGCGGACGTACACTGCCGGAAATCGGGGGTTTCCGACCATTACACTCACAATGACGAGGAAGCGCTCCATGTAGGCCGCAACATCCTGGAGAACCTCAATCGCCAGCCCAAGGCCCACATGAAGACCAGGAAGCCGGAGGAACCGAAATATCCAATTGAAGAAATCTACGGCATCATTTCCAAGGACTCGAAGCGGCCTTTCGAAGTCCGCGAGGTTATAGCCAGGATAGTCGACGGCAGCAAATTCCATGAGTTCAAGGAGCTTTACGGCCAAACGCTGGTTACCGGTTTTGCTCACATCATGGGATACCCGGTGGGCATACTGGCAAATAACGGCGTACTATTCTCGGAAAGCGCCCTCAAGGGAACGCATTTCATCGAACTCTGCTGCCAACGGAAGATACCGTTGGTCTTCATTCAGAACATAACCGGGTTCATGATTGGTCGCGAGTACGAGGAAAAGGGAATTGCCAAGGACGGGGCCAAGATGGTTACGGCCGTCTCCAATGCCCAGGTGCCGAAGTTCACAGTGCTAATCGGCGGAAGCTTCGGCGCAGGAAATTACGGTATGTGCGGCCGCGCTTACGGGCCGCGTCAGCTCTGGATGTGGCCCAATGCGAGAATAAGTGTCATGGGTGGCGAGCAGGCTGCGAATGTCCTCTCGACAGTAAAGCGGGACCAGCTCTTCCGCAAGGGCGTGGAGATGACCCAGGAGGACGTCGATAATCTGAAAAAACCCATTCTGGAAAAGTATGAGCAGGAAGGAAATCCATATTACTCAAGCGCAAGGATATGGGATGACGGCATAATCGATCCGACGCAAACGCGGCTGGTGCTGGCACTGGGGATATCGGCGTCGCTCAATGCGCCGATAACGGACGCCGGGTTCAGTTTGTATCGGATGTGATTTACAAACAAAGACTGTATCCCAACAGCATGCCCCGGCTGTGAGGCCGGGGTTTTTAATCATTTTTCAATCGAGTGCGAATTCACCCCTTCAGATATGGACAATGTTATTACTGCTATCATGAAGCCTCGCCCGTGAGGGCGGGGTGGCAGGTACTCGCCCGGCCCTCGCTTGCTGGGCGAAATCCATTACACGGATCTTGCACAGGAGGCTTTTCTTTGTAGCTTCGCATTGTTGTGTGGTTGGCAACTCTCAGTCTGAGACTTATTGTTCAATTCAAACACTTTCACCACCCCCCACGATAAGGGTATTTATACCTTGATGAGATTTACCACGTTTATATGATGAATACAAGACAAAAATGCCTGGTATATTTTTTAAAACAATCCGGGCAATGCTCAAAAATGAAACTTTCCAAGGTATTCTTCCTGATGAGCAAGGATAAATCATTGACGAAATTCAAATTTTACGGTTTCGTTCCTTATAAGTACGGTCCATATTCATTCGAATTGTTTCATGACCTGGAAATGCTGGAAAGAGAAGGTATTATTGAAACAGATGACACAAACATTAAATTCATCAATGGTACCGTTGATTTACAAGAGGATACAATGAATATGGTCGACTTTTTTTTCGATGAAACGAAATCAATGGATGACAATGATATGGTGGAATTCACCTATGAAAAATACCCAAAATATACCATATTCAGTGAAATCAAGAAAAAAATGGCTTATAGTCGGGACGAAATTGGAATCATAACAATTGGATATGAAGGATTGTCCATCGATGAATTCATGATGAAATTAATTGATGAAAAAATCCAGGTTCTGGTAGATGTGCGAAACAATCCGTGGAGCATGAAATACGGATTCACCGGAAAATCTCTCAACATCCTTTGCGGGAAGATGGGGGTAGAATACATCGGTCTACCGGAAGTTGGCATTCCGAGCGAGTTGAGGAAGACGCTGGAAACCAAGGAAGATTACGATGCTCTTTTCAGACATTACAGAAAATTCATTTCAAAGAAAGAGAAAGAATTGGATATGCTTCTTGGACTGGGGAGAGAAAAGAAGATTGCATTGATGTGTTTCGAGAAGGATCCGGAGATGTGCCACAGGACAGTGCTGGCGGAAGAGTTGGGAAGGAGAGAGAAAGGAGTTGTAATAGTTTGACGTGGGAAAAGAAAAGAATTACCATTATCACCAAGGCATATCCTGAACCAAGCCTGAAACATGGGGATGTGGCCTGTACCGCAGGAATTACCGATGAAGGGGAATGGATAAGGCTCTATCCGATTGACATGCGACATTTCATCGGGGAGAACAAAATATCCAAATTTGATGTCATAGAGGTCATGTGCCAGAAAGACGCTGACAAGCTCGGCAGAAAGGAGAGCCACAAGGTAAGGCCAGACTCAATTACGATAATTGACCGCAGTTTAACCAAACCAAAGGTTGACTGGAATGCCAGGAACAAGATTGTACTGCCTCATGTTTCGAATTCCATCCAAGCATTGAAAGACGCCTATGAAACAGACAAAACATCTCTTGGATTAATCAAACCGACAGAATTGCTGGATTTCATCAAAACCGACAATTTGGAAATATACGAGAACAACGGATGGTCCGCCACCATGAATCTCGACGGTGAAATCATTCCAAAAGTTACCAAAATACCACACATTTTCAAGTATAAATTCAAATGCCAGTGTTGCGGAGAAAGCGAGCATAACATGCAGTGCGAGGACTGGGAACTATTCGAATCTTACAGGAGCTGGGGGCCGAGGTATCAAACCCCGGAAATTCTCTGGGAAAAGCTTCAAGATAAGTATTTCATTAAAATGCTGGAAAAAACCAACTTCCATTTTGTGATGGGCATGTACTCACAATATCCGACTTGGTTCATCATCGGGAGATATTGTCCACCGAAATAGTGGAGCGGGGTTAGCTTAAATCGGCGCACATCCTGGCCAAGCGGTTGGTTCCAGCCAACCAAATGCATCAGCGTGCCCGATTCTCCTCATCCAGTACTGCCTTCGCATCGGGCACGTACTTCAAGAATGCCTCGATCTTGGCGCACGGGTAATCCCCGCACCGCCCACAGTTCTTCACGCCCTTGGCAATGCCGCAAATCCGCATCTCGCACTCGGTGCAGTGGTGGAACTTGATGCCCGGCGTGGTGCAGCCGTTGCATTTGATGTTTTCCGGTTTGATGTCCGATTTGTACATCTCCGACCATTTGGCGGCTGTGGCTTTTCTCAGCGCCTCATCATCATTCACCGTGGCCAGGTAGGTCGGGCATTCCGTGCACACAAGTCCGCAGAAGCCGATTATTTTGTCCATGGTATCGCAAAAAGGAATTCTTTTTAAGATACTTAATTCTTCACATCAACAAGGCGTTGACTGCTGCCTTGAAAAGATTTTCCAAACCCGTTTTCGCATTTTCGGAATGGAACTCGGGCTGCCATTTCATGTCAGCCAGCGAATCGCTTATAGTCAGTATCGAACCAATCTGGACCTTGCGGTATTGGGCCACCGCGAAGAGCGCGGCGGCCTCCATTTCCACGGTTGCCACGCCATCTTTCTGATACTGGGAAACCTCGGCGGTCGTTTCCCGGTACACGGCATCTGTGGTCCAGCTGGTGCCTGTAACATATTCGATACCCAACTTGTCCAACGAACTCTTGATGCGTTTCGTCATCTCCTCCGAGGCATGGGCATACTTTGAACTCTCCAGATAATGGTGGGAAACGCCCTCGTCCCTTATCGCCCTGTCGCATACAACGATATCGCCGATCCCAATGCTTTTCTGGAGGGAGCCAGCTAGGCCAATGGAAATGAACTTGTTGATCCCGAACGCGATCTTCTCCTCCATGGTGGTGACAGCGCATGGCCCGCCAATTCCGTGAACGCTGGCAATGGCAATCTTCCCCTCAGTTTCATCCAGAACATGAACCTCTCCGAAAATCCTCGCTACAGTTGTCTTGTGGTTGGCCAGGATGAACGCAAGCAGATTCCTGTCATAACAAAGGATCAGTCCATCGGGCGGTTCAATCGTCGGGTATTGGCCTCTCTTCTTTGCATATTCCATGAAATCAGACGGACTGAACAAAGCCTTTTCGGACTGTTTGTTCGGATAGTTCGGGAACACCATAATTCTGGAAAGATGATGGACCTTATAAGCATTTTCAAACCAATTTCCTGAACTCCTTGGCGGTAAAAGCCATTAAAAACGGGTTCTGGAAAGAGCCTGCCAGGCATCCGCAGTTCGAGCAGTCCGCATTGGAGCCGAAACACCGCCTTTTTTTCCAGTTCACATCAAAATGCAGTACATCATCGCCCCAGTAGCATCTGCCGCGATGGTCCGCTTTTTCATACCACCTGAGCATGGCATCGCTGAGCAAAAATTGCTTCGGATATTTTTCTTTAACGCGCCTCAGCTCTTTCATGACTGTTTTTCTCTCATCGGCCTTGATGTGCATGGGTACTTTTACGTCTGTTCCCGATGCGCAGATATTGCACACCACGCCTCTGAACCCGTGTTTTTTGGAAAGGCGAACAACGTTCTCCAGTTCCCTGTAATTGTCCATGGTTATGGTCATGTTTATGGCGACGCGCTTATCTCCTGAATAATTCTTTAAAACTCTGTCGAATGTGTCGCGTCCGCGAATTATATCATTGGTCTCCCGCATGCCGTCCAGCGACACGAAAAGAAGATGATTGAACTTCTTCGGGATGAAAACTGTACCGTTGGTAATCACATATACAAACGGAAAAATATTGTGGGCCAGCATTAGCACGTCTGCCCTGAGGGCGGGTTCGCCGCCAACCAGCAGAACGCATCGAATTCCCCCTCTGTGAAGCGTTCTGAACCGCTTTTTCCAAACCCCCAGGGGCAATTCTTTTTTCTCGAAAACGTTCTTGCCGTGAAAGTGATAGCAATGGCCGCACCTGAGATTGCAATTGTCGGTGATGTCGATTTCAGCGAAGTATTTAATTCCTGTGAGCTTTCTCTTCAGTTCGAAATGAGCCAGGTGGGAAGCCAAAACAATCTTTTTCATTGTTTCAGATAATCGCAAACGTAGAGCGTCGGTTTCTTAACGTTCAGGATTAAATCCTCGCCTGCGGGAATCACCAGAATGTCATATTGCTTTGGTCTAACAGTCGGGTTCTTTCCAAAGCCCCAGTCAATCTCGCCGTGGAGGAAATGCATGGTCTCCCGGTTGCCTCCCACGTTGAACACGAATCTTCCCACTGGTAGGTACCCGAACGTCGAGGGCTTTTCCTTGCCCTGGCCGTTGATGACAATGCTCATGACGCCGTTGTCATACCGGTTTATTCTGCCGGGTTTCGTTCCCTCGAAGTATTCCTTCATGCCCGGAAATGCTTCGGCCAGTACTCCGAATTTTATTTTCTCGTCTGCGAACATGTTCTTGACTCTGCTGTCCATGATATCACCTTTATGGAAGGGAATATTGTTGTGTTAGATATGGTTTGGGGTTTTGTGACAAATAGCATCATTCAGGGCGGTGGAAACTGATAGAGATAATATTCAATTCCATTTTGAGAGTATTCTTTTGTCTTTTTCATGCCAATTTTCTGAGATACCCTAATTGATGGGGCATTTATTTTTCGGATAAAACTACACAAAAGCCTGGAATCAATGTTCAGGTCATTGATGGAAAAATCCCTGACCGCTGAAGCAGCTTCTGTCGCATAGCCCTGATTCCAATAAACACTGGAAAAATCATACCCAATCTCAATACATTCATTTCCTTCAAAAGTCGTGCATTCCAGACCGCAATCTCCAATTAATTTTCCATTGCTTTTCAGAATGACAGAAAATAAACCGTAGCCATACTTTTCTTGATACTGGAGATTTCTACTCACCCATCGTATCATTTGCTCTCTGGAAAAGGACTCAAAACCAAATGCTTTCATTAATTTGGGTTCATTGAATATACCCAGCATATCGTCAGTGTCTGATTCTTTCATCAGTCTCAGGTACAGTCTTTCAGTCTCAATCATTTCTTACACTCTCTAACCCTTTTAACCTCTTTATCAAAATCCGAGAGATAATTTGTATCCTGAATTTTCTTGAATGTTTCATATTCTTTGTTAGCCAGGGCAAGAGCAACTTCATGGCTGATTGTCCCTGCATTGGTAAGTATTTCATATTCGCTGAACTTCAGAAAAGCGTTCAGTTTTTCAGTCCAATCTTTCATGTACATGGGTTTATTACGAACCGCTTGCAGCTCCGCATAATCAAGATACAAGGTTACAATGCGGTTTAAATGATCAAGCTCCTGTTTATCCAGATAGTTTTTTGCTATGATAACATCACCTGGCATGATTTTACCCCCATGCCCTTTTCGCCATGATGTCAATCCCATGTTTGGCTTGTCGCTCTTGGCCCGTGCAGATATTATTTCTGCAGCGGTCTGCCCAGTAATGGCAAAGTGCAGTTTATTCTGTACTGTCGCAAAAAACTGTTTTGTGTCCTCAGTTTTTAGAGAATAATCAATAGATGTAGCATAAATATCAGTTATTTTCTGATACAGCATCCTTTCACTGGAGCGGATGTCACGTATCTCCTCCAGCAAGTCATCGAAATATCTCGTGCTGAAACGGGAGCCGTGTTTAAATCGGTCATTGTCAATCGCAAATCCTTTGTGAATATATTGCTGGAGAATTGAAATCGCCCATTGTCGAAACTGAATGCCACGTTCCGAATTTACCCGGTAACCTACGGCAATGATGGCTTCAAGAGAATAAAAATTAGTCAGATATTCCTTGCCATCCTCGGCAGTATGTGCAAAATTTGCACACACTGAATCTTTCTGTAACTCATTATCCGAAAAGATATTCTTCAGGTGCTTGGTAACAACACTTCGTTCTACACCAAAAAGCTCCGCCATTCTTTTTTGAGGCATCCAGAGATTTTCATTGACGTACATCACTTCAATATTAATTTCACCATCTGGAGTTTGGTAAACCGTTATCTGGTTGTCTGGTAGTTTTTTGTTCTTAGCCATGTATTACCATTCCTTCAATCAGGTAAAACACTCAGACGGTTATAAACAATTCCTAGAGGTGGGCGAAAGTATTGGGTTACGATGGTAGGATATATTTCAAAAATAGTAAAGATGCCAGGCTTCAGCCTGGCATTCTTAATTGCCAATATCCGAAGGATTTGGCATGCCGATGATTACCACTTCTCCCAGTACTTCCTGTCCTTTGTCGGCGGCTCCTCGCCCGGGCCGTATTCCCCGCCCCAGACATTGAGTCCTGCTGCTTCATCCTCGTCAATCTTCTTTTGCAGCATTTCCAGCATCTCTGTTTCGTCGCCGAAGCCGATGCCCCTCATCTTCTGTGGCGTCGGCACGCCGTTCGGAGTCCAGCCCCTGCGGTAATAAACTGCGTCCGCAAGTTTCTGATATTGATTTTGCCTGAAATTGTACAGAGCTTCCATCTTCCTGGGCAAGGTCATTTCCTCGACTTCTGCTGCGGGTATTCCTGCAACCTCGGCCAGGTACTTGTCATATCTTTCCTTTCTGGAGATATATTCCATGTCTGTTACCGGCCCCATTGAACGGTAGGGTATCCAGTCGTCCTTTCTGCGTCCGCGCCCAAGCCAGGCAGCCATTGCGCGCTGCCAGTTGTATGCGCGCTCGCTCTGGGATATTAGACCGTTCTTGTCAACGTTCTGTCCGGTAATCGCGTTGAAGATTTCCACATAATTCTGCACGTGGCCAGGAACTTTTGCAGGCTCACTTGTTTGCGCGTTATCCGAAGGCTCGACATCATTCCACGGGAGCTTGCACAGGCCCTGAAGCCCGAACCAGGTTCTCCACATGGGGAAGTACCAGAGCGCTTCCGCTTTATCGGCGAAAGTCGGAATCTGATTGTTCACCATGTCCATGAAGATTAGCCAGGCCTCGTCATGCTGCGGTCCCTTGAGCGTTAGACCGTAACCGCCCTGCATTGCCAGGGATTCTTTTGTAACGTACTCGGAATACTCAAGGCCCTTGCTCTCCATGCCGGTGTCTTCAATCAACTGGGCATCGCCCCAGTTCTTGGTTTTCAGCCAGTCCTTGACTCTTCTTGCGCCCTTTCCAGCAACCTGGATGAATTCGTCATCGTCTCCGGCTGCCAGGCGGTGGATGAATTGCATTACTGCATCATTGTTGCCGAAGCACAGTTCCAGGCCGCCGCATCTCTCTTTGTTGAGAATGCCGTATTCATACATCTCCATGTAGAATGCTATTGCTGTTCCGGTGGAAATCGTGTCCAGGCCGTATGTGTCGCAATAGAAGTTGAACTCAAGGACGTACAGCGGGTCCCACATGCTCATGTTTGAAGCGCACCCAAGTGTTTCATACTCCGGGCCATCAACAGTAACTTTTTGGCCCTTGTACGGTCCTGTCATTAGCTGGAATCCGTCCGATGCCTTGGCGCAGGCCATTGTGCAGCCGTACCAGCATCCGTCCGGAATAACCTGGGTCCAGAGTTTGTAGAAATGCGGAGAGAAAATTTTGTTTGCCTTCGGATGGCTGCCGAACCTGTAATTTTCAGTAGGCAGTAAATCATAAGCATCCATGATTTCCACAAGGTGGCCAGTTCCAACAGTTCGCATATTGCACTGCTCTTTGTCCAGGTCTCGCATCTCCTTGTGATAATTGGCTCCAATTTCTGCAACCTTGTCTGCGTTCACAGGGTGATTGGTCAGTCCATCGAAGTGCTCGGTCCTGGCAACAATCGCTTTCACTTTCTTGTTCCTCAGGACAGTTCCCAGGCCGCCGCGGCCGTGCTGTTTAAGTCTGGCTACCTTTCTTCGTACATCGTAAAACGATATGTTCAGACAGCCCCAGTAAGAATGCTCGGCGCCCTTGCCCGCGGATACGATTGCGACGCGCTGTCTGGCTGCCTCGGAATCCTCAATGGCATAGAAATGGGTAAGCTGTTCTGCAACCATGTGTGAATTAACTTCCACATCCGGCGCGGTCTCAATCGTTACTTTTCCCTCTTCGCCATCAATTACGATGACCACGTCTTCTGACGCTTTTCCATGCACCTGGATAGCATCAAACCCGGCGAATTTCATGTACGGCGCGAAATAACCGCCGGCATTGGAGTCGCAAATAATGTATGTTGAGGGAGAAACTGTCAAGCTAAGCGTCTTTCCAAAGCCCGGGTATTGAGTCGAGCCACACATTGGCCCGGCCGTGAGAACAAGACCATTCTCGTCGCTGTCCCAGCGTGTTGACGGGTTTATGGTATCCCAGAGCAGCTTGAGTCCGAAACCGCGGCCGCCGGTGAACTTCTGCTTCATATCCTCGGTAACCGGAACCTCGCGAATCTCGTTCTTGGTGAGGTCAACGAACAGCGTGCGGTTGGCATATCCCTTTTCCACGGCCCGCTTTTCATACTTGAACTCGGCAATAATTTTGCGGCTGGCTTTGAGCTTCTCAAGGTCCCACTCGTGTTTTGTGTTTCCAGTCTGGAATCCCTTGTTCCTGTCGCCGATGGTTGTAATGTCCTTGCTCACACATTTTCCGCCGCTCATTCGCAGACCCCCTGATAAGAATAGACTGTTTCTTCAATTTCAGCCAAATCAACTTCTTTCAACTCCAACGCGCCTTCCGGGCATGCACGGACGCATGCACCGCAGGCTATGCACTTGAACGGCGTAATGACGTTCGGAGCTTTTCTCATGACCCCTCTCGGGCAAAAACCCACACAGGCCTGGCAGCCCACGCATTTCTTCTTGTCAAGCACGACCGTCCCGCTTCCCAATCGCCTTATGGCCAGGACCGGGCACATGTCTATGCACAGGCCGCACATATTGCAGTCTGTCATTTGGAAGCCTGAGTCAGATTTAATTATCCGGATGGCGGAGTATTCTCCACCGAGGTCGTTCTTGTGATGAACGTTGGAGCAAGCTTTTTCGCATTCTCCGCATCCCTTGCACTTCTCCGCGTTGAAGACAATTATCTTGGCTGTGGCCATGCAATCACCTCAGAACTGGAAGAACACGAAGACCAGCGCCCAGCAGAATGTGGTTATTCCGGCTGCGGCTGCGTAGTAATGTTCCCTCTTGACAGTGGATACATTGAAGTAGAGCTGCTTGGCCAGTACAGCCAGCGGCAGGGAAATTCCCCCGAAGACCGCAGCGAAGAACCCGGTGCCGAATATTATCGGCAGGGCGTTGACGAAGTTGGAGATGCTGAACGTTCCCGTGGTGAGTATGGGTGTGAATATCTGGGTGAACATGTATCCAGTCACATAGATGGTAAATCCCGCGATGATTCCCACCAGCGCCAGGGTCTTGCCGCTCTTCATGAAGGACGAACGGTTCAAATCGAACATCGGCCTGTTGAAGATGATTTCGAATATCAGGCCTTCAGCCATTATGGCCAGGGCGGAGCAGATCACGCAGGTGCCAACCGGTGCCCAGAACCTGAGCATGCCGGCCACTATGGCCATACCCAGCTGCATCCACCTGATGTTGTACAATCTCCTGGTCAGGACCATCAGGCCAAGCCCGACGAATCCGCCCAGGAAGGCGCCCATGGGAACTCCGCCCATGCTGACTTCGCCCAACATGCATTCCAGCATCCCCCAAAGGGAGCCGAACAGGATGATGCCTGCAAAAACTCTGTACTTGTCCATTTTTTCCAATTAAATCACCTCTATCGACGCAAGGTCCCTGACCCAGAAGCTCTGGGTGAGTTTCGGAAACACGCTCCGGTGCTCCGTCTCAATCAGGTACCCGTTCAGAATGTCATTCCATGTTACGTCCTTTTCATACGGGTCAAGGGCGTTGAACCTGTAACCATGGGTTTCGGGATTCTCGATGCCCGCATCCAGTATCAGAGCTTCGAGACTTATGCCCTCATACTGTTCTCCGTTGGCCTCAAAAGACAGCATCTCGAAATCAGAGAATATCGCATCCCAATCGTATTCGATACCATTCACCACCAGGACATCGGGGTCGCCCTGGGGTATGAGCGTGTAAGCGTAAGCTGTGAAAGACAGGAGCAGTATTGCTACCGCAATCGCCCCGAGCACCAGGTTCAACCTCTTCGGTTCAATCATCACCCATCCATAATATCATGATTACATAAACTTTTGGTTTTTTCCCGTAAGAAAGAGGATACTGGGGGGAAATGAAACGTTATTGCATCTTTTTTGCAGGAATGTCCTTTTCAATGACGAACGCCCCCACATAATCGCAGTCCTTGCAGTGATATTTGTAGCCGGTGACGAGTCCTGCCTCGTAATACAGGCTGGCGCTCCCGCACTGGGGGCAAGTGAGAACCTTCTTCGGCCGATCCATGAATTTTTCTCCTGTATTGTGGATAGGGCGGAATCTATTAAGATGTTTCCACGTTCCAATAAATTAATCTATCACGGGCCCTTTCAAGAGAAACATGCATCTGATAATCACCTCGGCCGAGGATGTGGCCAGCATGAATATTCGCGGCAAACTGCTCGGCATGGCCGAATGGGAAGAGACCGGAATCTTCGAAGATGAGCCGGTGCTGAGCCACGGAAATTTCCACATGATTCTCATAAAGGACATCCACCTCCACAGGGAATGCCTTGACAGAGACGTGGAGAATGATACCGGCAACCGTTATGACACATTCATCTTCGCCTCCAGGCACAGGTCCGAGTCCGGCCTGCGGACCCTCACAGTTCACGCCCTGGGAAATTACGGAAATGCGGATTTCGGCGGTGAGCCTGGGAGGCTGGTGCCCACCAATCCCATGCTAATGACTGAAGCCCTTCTCCTGCTGAAGAAGCACGGCAGCGGTCTTGATTTCGGCATATCCTTCGAGACCACGCATCACGGCCCGTACCTCGAGACGCCCACCCTCTTCATCGAGATAGGCAGCGGCCCGGAAGCATGGCCGGAACCGGAACCCGCAAAGGCCATTGCCAGGGTGATACTGGAACTGGGCCAAAGTAACATCACCGGAAACGACGTTGTAGGAATCGGTTTCGGCGGGGGCCATTACGCTCCCAGGCATACTGATGTTGTGGAAAGAATGAAAATCTCCATGGGCCACATGGTTCCGGATTATGCCATTGCTCACGTCGACGGAACCATGCTTGACCAGATCATTGAGAGAACACCGGGCGCGTCTGTCGCATACTTTCACAAGAAGGCCGTGAAACAGCCGCGGAAGGGCGAGCTGACGGTACTTCTGGAAGAGCGCAATATCCGCGTGGTGAGGTCGGCAGACCTTGAACCCAGACATTGAGAATGCCCGAGGGAAAATTATAATAGCTTACTTGGTAATAGGGTGTTCTCCTTAGGGGATATTACGATGCTAAAAGAATGCAGAACACACGGATATTTCAGAGAAGAGGAATGCCCGATATGCGGTGAGCAGGGGCGTTTCCTTATGAACGAAGAAGAGCTGGACAAGCTCGGAAGGACCATGGCCGGCGTATTGCGCCATTTCCCGGAGCGGTACGGTCTTCGGATGGACAAGCATGGGTGGATAGACCTGGAAGAGTTCATAAACATGGTCCGAAAGAAGCAAAGACGCTTCAGATGGCTCAAGCCCCACCATGTGCTGGCAATCATCGATACCGACCCCAAGGGGCGGTACCAGTTCAGGGACGGGATGATACGCGCAACCTACGCGCATTCCGTTGATGTGGACCTCGACCTCCCGACCCGCGGCACACCGGACTTGCTTTTCTACCCGACCACCGAGGAAGAGAAAGATATTCTCCTGGAGACCGGCCTCATGCCGTCCGACAGGAAACGGGTACATCTCAGCAAGACCATTGAGTCGGCCATCATCGCGGGCAAGGTCCGCTGCCCCGAACCGCTCATATTCGAAGTGAACACAAAGGCAATGGTGGAGGCCGAAATAGTCATCAAGAAGGCCGGAAACACGGTCTTCGTGGTGGATTCGGTCCCGCCGGAATACCTGAGGCTCATGGAACCCGAGGAAGTGCCAATCATAGATGAGGAGCCGGGCGGAAAGAGACCGCCCGCCGAGCCCGTCGAGCCTGTCGAGCCGCCAGCTTCTGAATAGGCAATCTCCAATCAAATACCGACAATAACCATTTTAACCGGTACCCCAATCCGCACTCAGGTGGAAGCATGAAGAATTACGACATCATAGCCATAGGCAGCGGCTCCAGCATGAACATTGTTCCGGCGTACCTGGACAGAGATCCGAAATTCAGGGCGGCGGTTATCGACAAGGACGACCCGGGCGGAATCTGCCTCACCAGAGGGTGCATCCCCACCAAGATGCTGGTGTATCCCGCAGAACTCCTCCGCCTTATCCAGGAGGCGGAAAAATTCGGCATTGACGCGTCCATCAAAAAGATAGATTTTCAGAAGGTTATGGGGCGCATGAGGTCTCACATCAAACCCCAGATAGAGGGCATCCGGAAGGGGCTGGGCCATTCCGACAACATCGATTATTATCCCGTGGCGGCGGAATTCATCGCGCCGTACACGCTGAAGGTCGGCAAAGAGACCATCAAATCAAAATTCATTCTGCTGTGCCTGGGCTCGGAGATAGCCATACCCCCGGTAAAGGGTCTGGATAAGATAAAATATCACACCAGCAACACAATCCTGGAGATAAACAAACTTCCTGACACCATCGTCATAATCGGTGGCGGCTACGTCGCAGCGGAGTACGGACATTTCTTCTCTGCCATGGGCTCCAAAGTCACTATCGTCGGACGGAATCCGCAATTCCTGCCCGGTGAAGAAACGGAAATTTCCCGGTTTGCTATCGAGCAAATGTCCGGGCACATGAAAATAGTCACAAATCACGAGATAATCGAGGCCCAGTCTGGCATGCTGGGCAAGAAGACCCTCATTGCCAAGGACAGGAAGTCCGGCAAAACAGTCTCATTCACCGCGGACGAGGTTCTGGTGGCAACCGGCCGGGTTCCGAACACCGCAATGCTGCATCCCGAGAAGTCCGGAATCGAATTGGATGCCAAGGGCTGGGTGAAGACCAACGAGTACATGGAAACCACCCAACCGGGAATATGGGCATTCGGCGATGCCAACGGAAAACACCTGTTCAAGCATGTGGCCAATGAAGAATCCATAGTCACGTATTACAATGCCGTTCTGGGCAAGAAAATGCCGATGGATTACCACGCTGTTCCGCATGCGGTTTTCACCTATCCCGAGATTGCCGGTGTTGGAATGACCCAGGCAGAGGCGGTGAAAGTTCACGGTGAAACGGGTGTGCTCATCGGATTCCATAAGTATGAAGACACTGCCAAGGGCACGGCCATGGACGCCGACGGCTTCGTCAAAGTAATCGTTAGTGCATCCGACAAAAAGATACTGGGCGCCCATATTGTTGGACCGCAGGCATCGGTTCTGATACAGGAAATAATCAATCTCATGTACACCCCATCGGGCAGCATTCTTCCACTTACCAAGGCCATGCACATACACCCGGCGCTCAGCGAGGTCGTCGAAAGGGCCTGCGGCCGGTTCATGTCCGTTGCCCAGTACGAGCATTTCCAGATGCACGAACGTGGCGAGGCCCATGTGGAACCGGCGCATCATCATTAGAAAAGTACAGCCAGCTCTTTGCACAGCGCCTCGAGGAAAAGGACATCATCCTCGTCGATTGATGCCTTGGTGTGCGAGTCAATGTCCAGCTGGGCGACAAATTTTCCGTTTTTCATTATCGGTACGACAATCTCGGATTTCACCCAGGGGCTGCATGATAGATAATTTGGTTCGCTGGCCACGTCCTGGGAAACGAATGTCCTGTGGTTCATGGCAACCTGTCCGCAAATACCCTTTCCGAACGGGATTTTTATATGTTCAGTGAGTTCACCGGCAAAGGGGCCGAGCTTCAGTTCCTTTTTTCTGGAATCGGCAGTGTAAATGCCTACCCAGTCATAGTGCTCTACTTCCTCTTTCAGGAGGTGGCAAAGGGCTGTGAGAACCTCGTCCTTCCGGCCCCCGGAACTTATCCGCTTTTTTGCCATGTCAAAAAGGTCATCATATTTTCTGCTCATGTTTTCCTCCCCAGTTCATCCCAGGCCTTCAGCGCCCGACGGATGTGCGGTATGGTGATGGACCCGCCCACGATGAGGCCGATGTCCATGGTCTCCACAATTTCAGCTTCCGAGACTCCGGCTCTGTAGCATTGTACCAGGTGATAGTTTATGCAGTCATCGCATCTCAGGACCAGGGAGGCAACCAGGCCCAGCATCTCCTTCTGTTTCGCCGGCAGGGCGCCATCTTCATAGACCTTCGTGTCCAGGTTGAGAAATCTCTTCATGTTCATATCGGCCTTCTCCGTCATCAGTGTGGTCAGTCTCTCCCTTTCTCTCTGGAATTCTGAAATATCCGACATGCTTTCACCGTGAGGGTGTATGAGCATCAAACTTTTATTGTTTTCCAGGCGCCCTTCTTGAACCGCCAGGCAATGATGGCCGCACGGACGTTATATTCTATCACGAAGGCTATCCAGGCCCCCAGAACCCCGATGCCCAGCATGAAACCTATGAGCACCGCTATGGGCAACCGAACCACGAACATTCCGATTATGGAAACGTTCAGCGGCCAGCGCGTGTCACCCGCACCTCTGAGCGCCCCGGATAGGGTGAAATGTATGCCTATTGCGGGCATGGCCAGAGCCTGGAGCCGCATCCATAATGCCGCTAGCCGGACAGTCTCTGCATCGTCAACGAAAAGCCTTGCCATTGGCTCGGCGAAGATGAACATCACGATCCCGATGGCACACATGACCAGCACAGCCAGTTTGGTGGATTCCCACCCGCTTTCCTCGGCATCGTCCGGTTTCAGCGCCCCCAGATTCTGGCCGACCAACGCCGTCGCAGCCATGGCGAAACCCATGCCCGGCATGAACGCGAGACTTTGAATGCGGCTCCCTATCTGATGGCCTGCAAGTGCCGCTGTGCCGAAATACACGATTATGGCTGTGTAAAGTAAGAATCCGATTTGGAGGACGCCCTGTTCCGCGGCGGCCGGAGTTCCTATCTTCATGATTCTGCGAATCACTTCTTTATCGAACCATTTCCTCAGGGCAGGTAATTTAATCACCAGCTTTCCGGCGAAGAGCAGATACACGTATGCCAGCGCACCAACCAAGAATCCTATGGTATTGGCAATGGCCGCACCCTGCACCCCCATGGCAGGAAATCCAAGGCGACCGAATATCAGGATATAATTTCCGCAGATGTTCACCGCGTTCGTTATCAGGGCGATGGCCAAGGGTGTTTTCATGTCCCCTGCCCCGCGCAATGCCGCGCCCAGTATGAAAGAGAAGAAGCTGAATATGGTACCCATGAACACATATTTTATGTAAATCTCGCCAAGGGCATGGACCCCCGCCTCTGCGCCGAACAGACCCAATGCCTGGCCTCCCAGGAACCATCCGAACAGGGTCAGGGGGATCGAAAGCAGAATTCCAAGTACGATGCTCTGTTCCATCACCCGCCCGGCCTTTTCCCTGTCACCTGCACCGGTATGCCTGGCCACAAGGGCAATGGTTCCGGCGCTCACTGCCATCATGATAGAGTGAGACAGAAAAACCACCTGGCCGCCAAGACCGGCGCCGGCAATGGCGTCCCTGCCCAGGTCTCCGCCCAGCTGCCCGAGCATCATCATGTCAACGGTGATCGTTAGGGTATGGAGCAGATTGGTCAGTATCACGGGCCAGGTGAAGGCCACGATGTCCCGGCGGCGCTTGGAGCCGTTGGTGCTCTCGAACATTCGCACAGTTATGCATATTTTTTGAGCCTATATAAACATATGCACGGATGCGCAAGTATGCAAAATTATAAATATGCTAGCCACCTTTTGGAAATCACATGGTTGACGAGATACGGGTCATTGACGACCCCGCGGTCATCAAGCTGGTAACGGACGAAACTCGCAGGTCTATATTGGAGCTCCTCAGGCTTAATCAACTCACAGTGGCGCAGATGACCAGCATTCTGGAGAAGGACCAGTCGACCATCTACAGGCACGTGGAGAAGCTGCTCAAGGCCGGGCTGATAGAGCAAACCGGGGAAAGGAAGGACCATCACATTCCTGAGAAAGTCTATGGCCGCACTGCCAGAATCTTTTTCCTGGCCCCGGGGGTCGATGCTGTTCCGGGCAAGGACGCGCTGCTGAAGCACTGGGAACGCTCTACCGAGAAGGTTGCCAGGCTCCTGAGGCAGGTGGGTTATGAAGGCGTGGATGAGGATGCCCTGAGGGAAGCGTTCCTCGAGATAGAGAAAACTGTCTCTGCCAAAATCCGGGATTTGAAGCCGGACGATAGCCTGAATTTTTACACCATCTGGAAGCTTCAAACTGCAATAATCATGCTGGAGATGCAGAAAAATCCCGTGCTCAGGAAGAAGATAGAAAAATTTGCTGTACTGTAATTATTCCGGCGCCCTGAGCCCGAGTTCGATTTCCTTCTTTCTGACCATGTCGGTGCACTGTTCCCTCGTCAGAATCCCGGATTTGTAGCCATTGTTGAGCCATTTCTTGTAAGTCAGAATATCCACTTCCGCCTTTTTCAGCTTGCCGCCGGTGAGGGGTTCCCACCCATTGTTCGTTTCCGGGGCCGATTGCTCCGGTGCCGATTGGGCAATAATTGGTTTCGGCACAGGCTGTGGCGGGGGACTCTCGACCTTCGGTGCTGGCCTTGCAACCGGTTCCTGTACGGGCTTGGGCTGGGGAACAGGGGATGTCTTTTTGACAGGCTCAGGTTTTGGCGGTTCCGGCCGGACAACCTTCGGGACCGGTTCCGGTGAAGCTTGCGGTTCAGGAACTGGCTCGGGCTCATCCTTCTTGCCGAACGATGAGAACAGACCTTTGTTCTTTTCTTTCTTCCTCTTGCCGCGTGCCTCGATCTTTTCGAGGTCGGCGTACATGTCCTTTACCATGTCTTCCCTTTGCGCTGTAATATATCTACTGTCTTATAAATTTATTGGGTGTTTCTTCGGGTAACCATTCATGCCCCGGATTAATATATCCGTTCCTCATACAAGTGTTCATGCTCAGGCACCTCAAATCCGCATTCGATCTCGGGGCTCTCAGGAAGAGGCTGGCCCTTGACCTGGCAAAAAATTCCGGATTCCTATGGAGGGCGTTCCACAGCGGAGATGTTTTCAGAATTTATTCCGTCGGGGACATGGGCGCAACCATGGCCATAGAAGATTCTGAGAATCATCTTATATTCGCAGGCGATTGGTCGGAGACAGATATTCCGGACGAACTGCTGCCGGTGAAAGGCGCATTTGTCTCGGCCAGCCCACTGTCGGCCATTGAAAAACTGAAGGAACATTACGAACCTGTCGGGGAATGGCCATGCTGGCATTTTCTGGCACCGGTCGGGTACGGTCCCGGAGAATGGGACGAACTGGGCCCGTTGAAAGACGGTGACGTTTCCTATGTTGCGAAGTTCTGGGAACTGGGCGGGGATGACCGGGAGGAACATATCCGGGACTGCGTGAAGCGATTCGACAGTGCCTGCGTGAGAATTGACAGCAAACCAGTATCATGGTGCGGTCTTCATTTCGAGTTCGACGGCGTGGGGAATCTCGGGTTCGCCCATACCCTTGAGGAGCACAGGAGGAAGGGCCTTGCCCGGACGGTCACAAAGGCGCTGGTCAACCGTCTCGCGACCAAGGGTTCCAGGGCCACGTCCGATGTGATAAAGGACAATGCGGCCAGCATAGCCGTGTGCAAGTTAATGGGCTTCGAGGTCATAGGAGAATTGGCCTGGGCGGATTTCAAGCGAAAAGATTGATAATGTCCGTTTCCGAAACCAATATATAGTGACCCTTCTTTGCACGGATGCTCTTTCGAGCCAATGACTGATGAGTCCCCTCTGGCTGTCGCCCGGGGGAGATGAAGGAGGAATTGAAATGGCAAAACCCATGTATGTAAGATTTGAGATGGAAAAAGAACTCGTGGACAAGACCTACCAGCTTGTGGAACTGTCAAGGGACACCGGTAAGCTGAGAAAGGGAACCAACGAGGTGACAAAACTCGTGGAAAGGGGGACGACCAAGTTCGTCATCATAGCGGAAGATGTTCAGCCTGAAGAAATACTGGCCCACATGCCTCTCCTGTGCGATGACAAGAACATCCCGTATGCCTATGTGCCCAGCAAGCAAGAGCTGGGTGTTGCATGCGGACTGGAGAAGCCCACTTCCTCGGTTGCGATTATGGACGCCGGCAAGGGAAAACCTCTCATGGAAGAGATTGCCGGAAAGGTAGCTTCACTTAAGAAGTGATTTCACCAGGGTGATTGAAATGATGAACGACAGCATACCGGCCGAGATAGTGGAAATCGTAGGCCGAACAGGTATGACCGGGGAAGCAGCCCAGGTCAAGGTAAGGGTACTGGATGGCAGGGACAAGGGCCGCATCATCACCAGAAACGTCATCGGGCCCGTGCAGCTTGGGGACATACTCATGCTCAGGGAGACCCAGAGAGAAGCCAGAAAGCTTGGCATGAGGTAAGTGGTAACATGGTTGAGAAAAGGAACTGCTCCTTCTGCGGAGAACCGATAGAACCGGGCACCGGCAAGATGTACGTCAAGAAAGACGGCTCAGTATTCAATTTCTGCAGCAATAAATGCAAGAAAAATAACGTCGGACTTGGACGCGTTCCCAGGCGAACCCGCTGGACAAACAGATACGGCGAGCTGAAGGCCAGCGCCCTCAACAGGCAGAAGGGCCCGGAAGAACCGAAACCCGAGCCGGAGGCAAAGCAGAAAAATAAGGCACCGGCCAAAAAAGCACCTGCCAAGAAAGCCGCACCCAAGAAGAAAGAAAAATCCAAGTGATGGGCGATATCATGGAGCGCACTTTCGTCATGGTCAAGCCGGACGGCGTCCAACGCGGGATAGTGGGTCAGGTCATATCCAGATTCGAAGCCAAGGGCCTGAAACTTGTAGCGGCAAAGTTCATGAAAATTGATTCGGAACTCGCGGCCAAGCATTACGGCGAGCACCTGGGCAAACCTTTCTATGAAAAACTGGTCGATTTCATCACTTCGGGACCGGTAATGGCCATGGTCTGGGAAGGTACGGATTCAATATCGGTCGTCAGAACCCTTGTAGGCAAGACCAATCCCAAGGAAGCGGGCCCGGGCACAATCCGCGGCGATTTCGGCATGACCACCGGCCGCAACATAATTCACGCTTCCGATTCGCCGTCAAGCGCGGAAAGAGAGATAAACCTGTTCTTCGACAGGTCAGAAATACAGAAGTATACCAGAATCGACGAAGTCTGGCTGTACGAATGAACATCCCGATTTCGGGATGTTCCATCTTCATTTTTATCTTAATCCTCTGACGGCCATGTCATCCACATATTCCGAGCATACGTCAGCCATGTCAATGATTGTTTCATTATCATAGGGCTTGATTTCCCTCAGGGCCTCGTCCAGCGCGTGATAGGGGACGAATTGCTGCAACACGTACTTTCCGCCGCCCAGGAATTTTGCGATTTCGACCACATCCTCCATGGTGTGGATGCCAGGAACCACCGTCGTCCTGAACTCGTGGCCCACGCCGGAATTCCTGATGATGTCGATGGACCTCTTCATGGCCTCAACGTCCGTTTCAGTCCCCGCAGCCCTGGCGTAATCGCCGTTCGGGGGCATTTTCACGTCCATTGCAATGTAATTGATGAGCTTCTTCTCCAGCAGATCCGCCAGAACATCCGGGAACGAGCCGTTTGTGTCCAGCTTTACCAGCAGCCCCATGTCCTTTACCTTGCGGAGCCATTCCTCCAGGTCCGGCTCCATAAGCGGCTCTCCGCCGGTGAAACATACGCCATCCAGGAAATCTCTGTGCTCCTCCAGCAGTGCCTTGATGTCCTCCCATGATTTTTCCGGATAACGTTCCGGGTTATCCATCAGTTCCCAGTTATGGCAGAACGGGCATCTGAAATTGCAGCTGGGCGTGTACAGTACCATGACGACCTTTCCGTCCCAGTCGAGAAATGAAACTTCGATGATGCCACGAATCATGCGCCGGGATAGTTGGAAGGGTGATTAAAATTTACCGTTCAACGCACAATCCTGGTCCCGGCCTTGCCCGCATGGCTGGGCTATCTCTTCATTATTCCACTAACACTCACCGCACAATCCTGGTCCCAGCCTTGCCCGCATGGCTGTGCTTTCTCTTCATTTTTGCAGTAACACTCACCGCACAATCCTAGTCCCAGCCTTGCCCCGCATGGCTTCCACCAGATTCTCGTGACTGGCGATGACGGCTTTCTTGCCGCCGCTCTCGATGAATTCTATTGCCGATTCGATTTTCGGTCCCATGGAGCCCGGCGGGAATTGCCCGTCCTTCAGGTGTTTCTTTGCCTCTGCGACTGTGAGGATATCCAGGTCGACGTAATCCGGCTTCCCGAAGTTCAGGGAGACCTTGTCCACGCTGGTGAGAATTATCAATTCGTCAAGATCAAGTTGCTGAGCCAGCTTGGATGAGGCATAATCCTTGTCGATGACTGCCTCGACGCCGTCAAGCGTCCCGTCCTCCAGCTGAATAACAGGCAAACCGCCCCCGCCGCAGGCAATGACTATCTTGCCCTTGGCCAGTAAATCGCCGATGGTATCCTTCTCCACTATGCGCAACGGTTTGGGCGACGGCACAACGCGGCGCCAGCCCCGGCCCGAATCTTCAATGACGGCCCACTTCTCGGCCTTCGCTATCTTTTCAATGTCCTCTTTCGAAAAGAACTGGCCAATGGGTTTTGTGGGATTCTGGAATGAGGGGTCGTCATCGTCGACGACGACCTGGGTGATTATGGTGACAGTGTCTTTTCTCACGACTTTCGATTTCTTCACCGTGTTCTGCATCGTCTGCTGGAGCATGTATCCCATGCTTCCGACAGTCTCGGCGACGCACATGCCCAGCGGGTAAGGCGGGAAAATCTTCCTGGCGTTCTCGTGCCGTCTGATGGCATGGCCCACCTGGGGTCCGTTGCCGTGCGTGATAATAATATCATAGCCCATTTCCACAACTTTAAGCAGCTTGGCGCAAGTCTCCCGCGCATTCGCGAACTGCTGGTAGATATTCCCTTCCTCGCCCTTCTTGATGAGTGCGTTACCGCCTATGGCGATGATTGCTGTCTTCATGAATAACCCCCTTTTAAGAGAAACACTAAATCCTGGACGGGCTATTTAAGGATTGCCCACTCTTGGGAATCGGGAATCCTGGTTGGTTATTGAAGCGTTGGGAATCGGTGGCAGGTTCAATGCTGTTTTTGGCAGCCATTCCGTACGATTCCCCATTCCCTTGCAACCTAAATCCATCCACATTCCCCAGTTCCCTTGCAACCTAAATCCATCCAATTCCCCAGTTCCCCGCCCTCTCATTTCTCAGACACCGTTAACATTTTCAACATATGCACGGCCAGTGTCTCGAAGAATATCCGTTTCTCGGTAATTTTCGCAATTGAAAAACGTTCCCTGGCCTTTTTCAGGACTTCCGTCTCGGACTCGGACGAGGTCAGCAGGTATATCCTCCCACCTGGGGCAAGGAACCTGGGAGCCACTTCCAGAAATCTGGCCGATATCTCATGACCCTTCTCCCCCCCTACCAGGGGTCTTTTTTCGGAATCGGTAAGCCCCTCGGAATCCTGGCCGGAGAGGTACGGCGGGTTGAAGATGATCGCATTGAATTTTTCGTTAATATTTTCGAACAAATCCGATTCGATGATTTCCATTGCCAGTCCGTTGATTTCGGCATTTTCCCGGGCACATTTCACCGCATCCGGGGATATGTCCGCAGCAGTGGTCCGGCACCCGGCCTTGGCGCAATGGAGGGCAATGATGCCGCTTCCCGTTCCCATCTCCAGGACACGCTGGCCCTCGCTAACCTCAACTGCGGATAAGAGCAGGTAGGTGTCCTCGGCGGGGGGGTAGACACGGGCACATGATTCTATCTGGATTGTGCTGTCGGAATCCACGGAACCGAATTGCTACCGGATTATATAATTCGAACGTTACCTTTAAATCAAATCTGCGATTAAAGCCAATAGATGCTTGAATACATTCCGATACCGGCCATCATTATCGGCTCGTTGGCTTATGCCTGGTGGCGAAAAGCCTATCTCACCCAGGTAATGGTGATAGCCAATTTCTTCATCTTCATCTATGTTTTCGTTCTGGATAACATGGCGAGCCCCCTGCACAATGACATGATTAACGCATTCACTTTCATGCCCTCGAAGTTCGGGGACCCGCTGTACATCCACACGATTTTCACTTCCATGTTCATGCATGCCCATCCGTTCCATCTCATCGGCAACGTTCTTGTTCTCTACCTCATAGGACTTCCCCTGGAGGAGCGCATCGGCTCGAAGAACTGGGGGATAATCTACCTGGTCACGGGAATTGCGGCTACCATGCTGTTCTGGCTATTCCACATGTCAGCCTATACATATTTGCTGGGCGCCTCCGGGGCCATATTCGGCATCGGAGGGGCGCTCCTGATTCTGTATCCCAGAGACAGGATTCCCATGTTCCTGGGCCCCATTTTCAGCATGAGGGCGCCTGTCTGGGCCGCCGTCGGGATAATGTTCGTAATGGAAACGATACTGGTGGCCATGGCCGTGGATGACGGGACAGCGCACATAGCCCACGTGGGCGGCATTGTCTGCGGCATATTCCTGGCGCCGATATTGGTCAGGAAAGCGACCTTGAAAAAGAAAGCCTACCTGGATTTTGACCTGCTGAGAAAGATGGCCCTGAGACCGGAAGATTTGCAGGTGCTGGAGAAGATAGAGAACGAAACGGAACCGGACGTGCGCAAGGCTTGGCTTGAGTTCTTCATGAAGGAAGCGGCCAGATGCCCGAAATGCCGCCGCCGCCTCGGGGAAAGCTATGCCAAGGACGGGAAGAACCCGGCGAATGAAAAGATAATAGAATGCGCCTGCGGCCAATCATACGATATCTGGAAGTGAGCACATGTACGTCGGCGTTGATGATACGGACTCGACGGAAGGCATGTGCACAACCTATCTGGCTACTGAACTTATCAGGGAATTTTCTGATTTCGATTTAATAGGATTTCCAAGGCTGGTGCGGCTTAATCCCAATGTCCCCTGGAAGACCCGCGGGAACGCGGCAATCTGTGTTCGTCTGGGAAAAGGCACTGGCAACCCCAGGGTCATTGGCAATATTGACGGCAAGGAATTGGTCTGCTACGGTACCGGCAGAGACGCTGAACCGGAGAAAGCGCATTTCAAAAGGGCTACCGCGCTGATAGAGAGGCTGGCAATGTTTGAGGACCCCAAGACCAACCCCGGCCTGGCAATATCGGCTCACAAGCCACCTGCGGACCTGTACTGGAAGGCTGTGAGAGAAGTCGTCAAACTAGGGCCGCACCTGGAACACGCCAACCCCAAGTTCTGCCACGGCTGGAAGAACCGACGTGGACTCATCGGCGCGGTATCGGCCATGGCCTGGCGTCCGCTCGACCGGACGTATGAACTGATTGCCTACCGGGAACCGAAAAAGTGGGGCACCCCTAGGAAGGTGGAGGCGGCCAGCGTCATCGCCATGGATAAGAAATTTCCGGGCACGTTCAATAATTATGATTACGAGGAAAAGCACGTTGCCTTCTCTCCCAGCTCACCCTGCCCCATTCTTTACGGCATTCGCGGAAATGCGCCGGATTACCTTCCGGCGGCCATGAACACCGTGAAATCGGAAATAATCGGTCGTTGGCTCATATTCCTCACCAATCAGGGCACGGACGATCACATAATCAATGCCAGCATCTCCAATTTGCGTCCGTTCACGTCCGCCAGAATTCGTGGGACGATTGCCGGCATGCCCAGGATAATCGGGGGCGGCCATCTCATCTTCCCCATTACCAACGGCAAGAAAACTGTCGATTGCACCGTCTACGAGCCTGCGAAGAACTTCCGTCATGTGGGCGAGAAACTTCGGCCAGGCGATGTCATAACGGTCATGGGCGCAGTCCGGGAATCTCCTTTCACCATAAACGTGGAAAAGCTGTTTGTCGAGGAACTGGCCACTGTTATTGAAAAGAAGGCCAACCCCCTCTGCGGAAAATGCAACAAGCGCATGAAATCCGTCGGAAAAGGCCAAGGCTACAAGTGCGCCAGGTGCGGGAAGAAGGCCAAGAACTCCGATGCGGAATTTGAGGTGCTGGACAGAGGCCTGAAAACCGGCTGGTACGAGCCGCCGGTGGGCGCCAGGCGGCATATATCCAAGCCGCTTAAACGCGGATAATTTCCGATATCTCTTTCATTACATCGGACCGCTGTTTCAGGTATCTGGCCTCATCCCCGAAATAATCCGGGGCCGCAACAGGATGTTCAAACTCAAAATCATAAATAACGTCCATCAGCACCAGGAATTCCGGCGGCAGCGGTTTCAGCCCCCTCGGGTAATGCCTGATCCCTGCCAGCATCTCCTCTGCCATGTCCGGGCCGAGCCTGTCGTTCGCCGTTTCCAGTATTGCCGAGAGCAGCCGCCTGACCAGCTCCCAGAGGAATCTGTGGGCCCTGATGTCGACTATTATAAATTTGCCGCGCTTCGAGAATTCTATGGAATCTATAGCCAGTACGGTGTTCTTGTCTGCGTCCTTTTTGGAAAATACCCTGAAATCGTGTTTCCCGGTGAAGTATGCCGCGGCCTTTTCCAGCTCATCTGTCGGCGGCAGCCCGTCGGCTTGAAAAAAGTAACGATACCATCTCTGTCTGGCATGTCTCGGGTTGAAATCGTCCGGGACGTCTGCGATGCCGTGGCAGACAATCCCCTCCAGGTTGGAATTCAGCGCCTTGAGTATTGCATCGCCCCTGAATTCCGTGTCCAGTGCTATCACGTTGCCCGCGGCGCTGACGCCTCGGTCGGTCCTGCTTGCGCCTTCCAGTCTGCTCTTTCCGACGCTCTCTATCATGCCAAGGAACTTCATGGCTTTTATGATGTCCCCTTCCACGGTTCTTTTCCCTGGCTGTCTTGCATATCCGTCGAACTTCGAGCCATCGTAGGCGAACTTTATGGCATATCTCATTGGCCGGTGAAGGGCTTATATTTATAAATCCGATTCTATGGGGAGGCGATGCCCGAATACATAGTCATCCTGATGGAGCCGAAATTTCCTGGCAACATAGGCTCGGTAGCCAGGGCCATGAGCAATTTTGACCTGGGACACCTTGTGCTGGTCAACCCGTGCGAACTGGGGGACGATGCTTACCGGTATTCCAAACACGGCCGCTACATCCTGGAGAATGCAATGGTCGTCAATGAGCTCAGTGAAGCACTGGATATGGCGGACATCATTGTCGGAAGTACCGGAAAGCCCACAGACAGCAACAGAAAGTTTCTCAGGGAACCGATAACCCCGAAGCAGCTGGCAACTTTCATGGCCAGTAAAACCGGCCGAGTTGGTTTATTATTTGGTCGCGAGGACAGGGGCCTGCTCAATGAAGAGCTGAAGAATTGCGACATTCTGGTGACAATTCCCACTCACGAGATTAATCCGATTCTGAACCTCTCCCATGCCGCGACAATCCTATTCTATGAACTGTTCAGCCCCCCAAAATCAACCAGAGTGAAAACGTTTGCCGGTTCCAAGGAAAAGAAGGTCATGAACAAACTTTTTGCCGACCTTCTGGAAGAGATAACATACCAGCCCTACAAGAAAGAGAAGACCAAGGTAATGTTCCGCAAGATAGTGGCAAGGGCCGGGCTCTCGTCGAACGAATTCCACACCCTGGCCGGCGTTTTCAGCCGGGCCGTGAAGGTCGTGAAGCGCCTCAAACAGGAGAAGTAAACTTCCAGCCCTGGCAACAAACGCCAGCCACTTTAGGGGCTGGTAGTTTACTCCTGTATCAGCTTTCCGCCGTTCATCATGACCAGCGGGTTGAACGTAGCGAAATCAGCCTGATGGATGAACACTGTCTCGATGCACTGGGGTGCGCCCTCGCCCTCCTTGGCGTGGCATGCTATGGTGTTGGCTATCTCGTCAGAAAATCCGGCCATCTTGACCATGACGGTTCCGGACACCGGATGCCGGAGGCATTTTCCTGCATGGCTCTTCCTGTACCCGCCCTTTCCGTCCGGCTCTGTCTCCACCAGCTTTCCTATGTCATGCAGCAGACCGCCGACAATCAATCGGTCCATGTCTATCTTGTAAGGCATTTTCCTGTAGGTGTCCAGCTGGGCCTTGGCGAGTTCCATTGCGCCTCTCGTTACGGCGATGGTGTGCTCTATGAAATTGATGCCGTAAGTCTCTGTCAGAAGAGTGTATGGCATCTTCTCCAGTTGCTTGACAGTGGTCCAGCCGCCCTGCTTGCATCCGTCGACCCATACCTTCACGGTCATGTCGCGCATCTTCTTGTTCTTTATCTGTTTCAGATACGCTCCGAAGAGCTTTTCAACGTCTTTCTCGGTAATCATGTTCACACCTTCAGCATGCCCATTGCATCGTCAGTTTTCTTTATGGATTTCAGCTTGTCTGTTTCCAGTTCGCACATGGCCCTTATGCAGTCTATGTTTTCCGGTATCACGTCGCTCTCCTGATGTATCGCCTGGGAGTAGTACAGCATCCTGCCGAAATCCTTCACGTTCTCGTCCCGGTCATTCACTGCATGAACGCCGTCCTTCCAGACTGCGATTTCAAACAAATCGCCTCTCTTTCTGCCCGTGTCCTTGGCCCACTCCATTACCTGGGCGGTGGATTTTATGCCGTTGGCAGTGCTGAAGAACAGTACTCTGGGGGTCGCTGCCCAGATGTCCAGAACTTCCTGGCTGCTCACTTCCTTTTTCAGCGTGACAACCACTGTGTGCAGATGCATCAGAGTGGTTGGAACTTTCACGGCCATGGTCTGGATTTTCAGGCCCTTCATGACCGTCTTAACGTCCGGTCCGTGGTGGCTGGGCACTTTCACTTCCGGCTCTATGGCATTTATCGGCCCGGTCTTGGTGTCCCAGGGGTCCGCAGCCCTGCGGATCATGACGGCTTCGACGTTCTCGATGCCGATTTTCTCGTTGATCGGGTAAAGAGTCCGGCACAGCCCCGTGGTGTTGCAGGAGACCACTCTGGCGAACTGCTTGCCTATTGCCTCTTCGTAATTCGCCATTGCATTGAAAGATAATCCTGTAAGTGCGTGTTTCTCGCCGCCCTGCCAGATGGCCTTGACGTTGTGTTTCTCATAGAGCGTTTTGTAATCTGCCTTCTTGGGAGTGCAGTCAATCACTATGTCTGCCATCTCCAGTAGGTCAGTGAGAACGCCTTCAACCTTTATTCCGGCATTCTCCAGGTCCGGAATGTTCTCCTTTGAAGCGGCGTAGAAGGGGTAACCTTCCCGCATTGCATCCGTGGCCTCGAACGTGGGGCGTCTCTTGACTACCCCGACAATCTCCATGTCATCCTGCTGGCGCACGGCATCGGCCACGCGCTTTCCGATTGTTCCGTATCCGTTGATTGCAACTTTCACAGGCATTTGCTCACCGGCCCGGAATAGGATTTCATGTTTATAATCTGTATGCATCCGCCCTGAAATTGTGTCCTGATTTTCCGGGTTTCACGAACATATTTATAATCACCCGCCATTCCAAAGAACGGAAGTGAACCCATAACACAGGACCAGATACCCCTCTATTTCTACGACGGAAAGCAATGCGACCCGAAAAAATGCTCCGGACGGAAGCTGGCCAGGTTCGACCTTGCAAGACAGGTGAAAAATCTCAATAAGCTACCGTTCGCATCGCTGGTCCTCATGCCCACCACCAGCAAGGTCATTTCAAAGGACGATCTGGATGTCGCCAGGAAGTCCGGCATCGCAGTTCTTGACCTTTCCTGGAAGGAGACAGGGGATGATTTTCCTACCGGAATAAAATCATCCAGGCAGAGGGCGCTACCATTCTTAGTTGCCGCAAACCCAGTGAATTACGGAAAGCCGTTCATCCTCTCCAGCGTAGAGGCGTTCGCAGCAGCGCTCATAATCCTGGGCTACAGGGAACAGGCCGAGATGCTCCTCTCGAAATTCACCTGGGGCCACACCTTCCTGGAACTGAACAGGGAGCCGCTGGAGGAGTATGAGAAGGCGGAGGACGCGGCCCAGGTAATCGAGGCGCAAAACCTTTTTGTGTAGTGGCGTGGCTGGCTGGGGGCGCGCGGCCGTCTCCCAATTGTCGGCTTGATGGGGTGCCGTCGTCACCCCGCCCTTACAGGCGAGGTTTGACAGTTGAAGAATGCAAAATGCATCATTTGTTTGGAAGAATATCACTTGATGCCAGAATAGTATAAAACCCCGCCCTCACAGGCGGGGCATGCTGCATGCCAAATGACGTGCTGGCTTGTATGTCGAGGTATGGGGATGTTGCGGACCATCTTTCCTGAAATAGCGCCGACCAAAAAAGCGCCCCCCACACCGCTCATCCCCATCATGCCCCGTCTGAATCCCTTCTCATTTTATCTGGAGGGCGGGGTACCCGCCATCGAATCCATAAAATTCGATGTCGTGTGACACGATTACCGCATCATTCTTTAAAAGCCCCGTCTGAGCGAAGCGAAGGGCGGGGTTAGCTTAAACCGGCGCACAACCCGGCCCCAGGGCTCCGGCACCGGCCAACCCCCAAGCGGCCGCTTCCAGCCATCCCGGCCAAGTCCCTGCCCCCGTACTTTCGCCCACCCCCTCCGCTTCCACATATACCCTTCCGCGTATTTCTCATCTCAAGGGCAACAGGGGAATAACCCCGCCAAAACCCTTAAATACCTTCAATCCTATAAATGGGGCATATGTCCTATAAATAGGATTGAATGATACCATGAAACTCCACAACCTTCTGGACGATACGGTGGACTCGAAATCCAAGATCAGAATACTCCGGCTGCTGTTCAGGTTCCCCGAACGCGAGTTCACGGAAAGGGAGATTGCCGGGATGATAGGCATGAGCCCGAACACGGTCAATCTGGCGCTGAACGACCTGCGCAAGACCAATGTGTTTCTCTACAAGCGTCTGGGGCGGACGCATTCGTATCGGTGCAGTCCGGATTCCGCGCTTTTTCCCCTGTTCTCGGAGTTATTCGGGAAGGAAAAGCAGGTTCGGCAGGATATGCTTGACCTGATGAAAGAGAAATTGGACGGTCTCGGCACCTGCGTCCTGTTCGGAAGTTTTGCCAGGGCGGAGGAAAAGTACGACAGCGATATCGATGTGCTTATCATCACCGGAAACAGGGCCGAGGCCGAGGCAAGGTCGCAGAATCTTGCCGAGAATTTGCTTCGCATATTCTCTGTTTCGCTTGCATCCGTAATAATCTCGGAGGAAGAATTCATGACAAGGCGCCAGACTGGATTTGTCAAGGAAGCGCTTTCCGACGGGATTGTGATTGTGAAAGGCGGGGTGGAGATTTGACATGGCGGAATTGAGAACCAGAGCGGTGGACCGCCGGTTGTTCAGGAATTATCTGAAAAAAGCTGATGAACATTATGAATCCATGAACGCAAACTATGACAGCGAACTATGGAATGCCTGCGTGGTGAATGCCATCCATTGCGCGATAAATTCCGCGGACGCTATCACGGTGTTTTACCTCGGATTCAGACATGCAGGCGACAGGCATCAGGATGTTCTCCAGTTATTTCAGAGATTGGAAATCGAACCGAAAGAACTTGAGAATAAAGGCCAGCAATTAACCTCTCTTCTCGCAATCAAAAATGCGGCTGAATATGAAGAGCGGTTGATGGACCGAGAGGATACGGAGAATGCAAAAAAAGCATGCAATAGATTCCACAACTGGGTAAAGGATAAATTAGCATAAACTATCGTCTGGAATAGCGCCAGGCCACCCCCAGGGCTTCGGCACCGGCCAATCTCTTGAAAATCCCCTACATCGTTTTCTGCAGTTCCGGCGGCAACAGGTTGGGTATTCCCTCCTGTATCAGATAATCGAACTTGCATTTCTTGCAAGTAAGAAAACCTGCCAGTATTTCGACGTCGTTTTCCTTTTCCGCTTTGAGGGAAAGGGCTTCCTTGCAGACAGGGCAGCATATATTATCAAGCATCTGGTGCTTCATGTTATCCGGCATACCATGGGAAACGGTGTTTAAATGCATTTCTGTCAGGGAAAATTACATTAACTCACGCACATATTCCCTCACGGGGCGATAGTATGTCCGTTGAAGAACTGAAGAATCTTGATGTCACGTTGAGCATAAAGGGAACGACCGAGGCCATTCTGAAGGCCATGAACGCACTGACCGGCGGTGCCGGCGACGGTGCGATACTGGACGTCATCCGCCAGAAGCTGCTGGAGGTCGACGAGGCCTTCGAGCGTCCGCTGGATTCTCCTGAAGTCTTCTCGAAGCTCAAGGGCACAGCCCAGAAGGCAGGAAAATCCGAACTGGAGGCGTACTGCCAGGAACAGATTGACATGATTGCAGCCAACGAATTACACTTCAAGGGCTACACCTGGATGTTCTACGGCGACTGTGTGAAAGCTACGGAACTGCTGGGAAAGGCTGCGAAGCTCGCGCCCAAGCACCCCCTGGCTGCCAAGGACCTGAAGACCGCCCAGAACCGCCTGGACAAGGCCATGGGCGAACTCTCGAAGGCGGAAGCCCAGATTGACAAGAACCCCGGGAAATCGGACGCGTGGACCAAGAAGGCCGTGGCGATGGCTGCCATGGGCAAGCTGGAGGAATCTCTCCAGTACTTTGACAAGGCCATTTCCCTGGACCCGAATAATCCGGACGCGTTGGGCAAGAAAGGCGCCGTCCTGGAGGGCCTGGGCAGGTTCAGCGAAGCGATTCCGTTATTCAACCGTGCCCTTGAGATAAAACCCGCAAGCCAGATTGCCAAGAAAGGTCTCAATTTAGCAGATTACTTCACATCCGGGGAACAGTGATTCTGGCAAACTACAGATAGCTCTGCCAATAAATTATGGCAATTTGATATAGCTGATACAGGAACAGATTATAACAGCCAGTTAGAAAATCAAATCTGTTATTGCGGGATTATAACTTCTGAAGACTGACCACTTACATAAAAACCTATATATAGAGTATGCTGCTACATGACGCCCCAGCGCCTTGGCTTTGGGAATTCCACTGTCAGAGCAGATGAAAATTCAGGAAGGATATATATGAAGCTTCCAAGAAAAGTGAACATGTACTGCCCCAAATGCAAGAAACACACCGCCCATGATGTCGAGAGGGTGAAGAAGAAGCAAACGAGCGAGCTCAAATGGGGTCAGAGGCGTTTCAGGAAAGTCACTGCCGGTTACGGGGGTTTCCCCAGACCGAAGCCCGAGGGCAGGGAAAAGCCGACCAGGAGAGTGTGGCTCAGGTACAAGTGCAACGTATGCAAGAAGTACGTTCAGCCGGCAGCCATCAGGGCAAAGAAGTTCGAACTTACGGAGGAGTGAGCATGACCAAGCCAAATGAGACAAAGGATGCCAAATTCGTAGAGGTTAAGTGCAAGGATTGCGATAACAAGCAGATCATTTTCGTCAAATGTGCCACAAAGATTCAATGCCTGGCATGCGGTTCTACACTGGCAAAGCCCACCGGCGGAAAGGCCGACATCAAGGGCGAAATTGTTGAGGTTGTTCAGTAATGGAACCCGAAACAATCTTCCCGGAAGAGGGCGACCTTGTTGTCTGCACCGTGAAGAGTGTGAGGAATTTCGGGGCCTTTGTCGAACTCGAGGAATACCCGGGCAAAGAGGGCTTCATCCACGTTGCGGAAATCGCCACCGGTTGGGTCAAGCGGATGAGTGATTATGTCCGTGACGGCCAGCGCATAGTCTGCAAGGTAATGAACGTTGATTCCCAGAAGGGGCATATCGATCTTTCTCTGAAGAAAGTGAATTCACATCAGAAGCGGGAGAAAATTCAGGAATGGAAGAACGAGCAAAAGGCCACAAAATTGATAGAGATAGTGGCCGAGCGCCTCGGCATCACAGTACCGGATTTCAGAGCCAAACACAGTCCGGAAATCATCGACGAATTCGGGGGCCATTACGTGGCTTTCGAGATTGCAGCCGAGGAAGGCGTACTTTCCGAGTCTTTCAAGGGCGAATGGGTGGATATCTTCATCCAGGTAGCCAAGGAAAATGTTACAGTTTCAACCGCGAAGGTGGACGGCGTCATCGAAATCACATGCCCCGGCGGCGACGGCATAGAGAACATAAAAAGTGCCCTTATGCTCGCCGAGGAAGCGGATGACGAAGGCACAACCATAAAAATTCAGTATATGGGTGCTCCCAATTATCGCATAGTGGTGACCGCTCCCGAGTTCAAGGTCGCCGAGGAACTGATTCGCCGGGCTGCAGACAAGGCCATAAAAGAGATACAGAAATTCGGCGGAACAGCAAAGTTCGAGAGGTCTTGAGATGGACATCAACATGGGAAAGTGCATGGAATGCGGTTCCTATTCTCTCAGGGATGCCTGCCCGAAATGCAGCGGCAGGGTAGTGACTCCCCACCCACCAAGGTTCTCGCCGGAAGACAAGTACGGCCATTACAGAAGAAAGTTGAAGAAACTCGTATCCGAGGAGGCCTCGAAATGAAGGAATTAATGGTTATCTATCACGAAGAACCGAAACTTCGGACCCCCATACTTGTAGAGGGTCTTCCGGGCGTCGGGAACGTGGGCAAACTGGCAGCCGAGCATCTTATCATGAAACTGAAAGCGAAGAAATTTGCCAGCATTTATTCAAAGCATTTCCCACCGCAGGTTCTTATAGGTAATGACGGCGTGATAAGGCTCGTTTCCAATGACCTTTACTATCATAAAACCAAGTCTGGGTCGGACATAATTATTCTCTCCGGTGACTACCAGGGCATATCCCAGGAGGGGCAATACGATATATCCCACGAGATACTGGACATTTTCGAGAGGTACAAGGGCAAGAGAATTTACACACTGGGCGGCTGGAGCGTCGGTAAACTGGTCAACCAACCCAGAGTCCTCGGGGCAACAACCACACTGCCACTGGTGAAGGAACTCAAGGCCGTCGGCGTGGAGTTCTCGAAGGACGAGCCCGCAGGCGGCATAGTCGGCGCCGCCGGTCTGCTTCTGGGCCTTGGCCAACTCAGGAACATAGAGGCAGCATGCCTCATGGGGGAAACTTCCGGCTACTTCTCGGACCCGAAGAGTGCCCAGGCCATACTCGAAATTCTTGGAAAATTGATAGGCGTCAAGATAGATTTTACAGAACTGGAACAGCATTCCAAGGAGATTGACGACCTCACCGCGAGCCTCAATGACATGAAGCCGCCGACAGTCAAGCCGGATGAACTGAAATATATCGGATGATTAGTGATAAATGTCAAGAACCCTCTGGCGTTCACGCCTGAGATGAATTGGCCATTTACACGGATATAAACAAAATGTAGACCGCCGTGCTCATATGCATGGCCTGCCATGCATCGTGCACATATGCATGGCCCCCAGGTAAACTTCCAGCCCAATTAGAAACGCCAGCCACTTTAGGGCTGGTAGTTTACCCGCGGTAGCGCTTGCCTATTTCCTCTTCCACCGTGTCGAAGTAATCGGAAAGGTCCACGCCGTTATTTTTGGCGACTATGAGGGCCGCCACTTCAATATCCACGCTCATTCTGTCCTGGACGCTGTTGACCTGGGATATGACGTCCTTTGCGGGTATCGATATGGCTATGGAAATCTCGTCGATCATCTTCATGAAAACGCCCTTCGGTTCGGACTTTTTCTGCAGCATTTCCGGACTCGGCTTGAAGCCCCTGGGTATCTCAATATCATTATAATCAAATGTCGGCTTAACCTTGTTGTCATCCATGACCAGCAGTTCGCTCTCCAGTCCTTTCTCCAGTAATTTTTGCGCGTCCTTGGGATTGAACCACCCGAAGTCCAGAGACAGTGCAAAGACAAAGTCCCTCTCCGCCATGGCTGTTCTGCCCTTCTTCCTGAAAACCTGGGCAATGGTTATTTCAAGTTCCTTCATCGTGAATGCTCCCTATCTTTCTGAAGTCCAGAATTACCCCGCTGACGCCGGAGTCTTCCAGCACACCGAACTCCGTCTCGGTTACATGGCCGGACACATAGAATTCTTTGAACAAACCTGCAATGGCAGTTATGGCGCCCATGTCTACTGGTTTCTTATCTCTGATGCTCCCCAGGTCGAACAGCATTCCCGTATTGAGCTCTGGCATCTTCTCCAGTTCCCTTGCCATGGATTCCAGGCTCATCTCCCCTATCTCCCGGTTCGGACTGACAATTCCACCGTCGTAACCAAGGGAGAACATGACATTGTCTGAGAGTTCCAGGGCATTTTTCAGCTCGCCCAAGGATTCCAGGCTCAGGGTTCCCATGACGACTTTCGTAGCATCGGAAACGAACAGGTCCATCATGTTGTCCACATCGTCGGTACCGGCATCAAGCCACACGTCCTTGTAAGCCGCCATCTTCTTGACGGTGTCCAGGTCGGGGCTGTTCCGCTCAAGGCCGTCTATGTCCAGAACGAACACCTCCTCGCCGGCATGTTCAATTTTCGTTAGAACATTCACCGGATTCCTGTATTGCCCTTCCTCATTTTTCATGTAGGCATACAGTCCATCCACTACCGTTGCTACGTGGCCGTGCTTGATGGAAATTGCAGGAATCAGCTTCATGGGAATGCGAATACGGCCTCGTATTATAAAATATTGTACCCAAGTAATAAGTATTCAGCCTTCCGAAATTTTAGATTTTAGATCTTAGATTTTAGATTTTTGCTGGCAGAATGTCCAACCGTATTTTAGATTTTAGATTTTAGATTTTAGATTTGTGCTGGGAATATGCAACGCCGTCAATCCGTCGTATATCTACAATCTACAATCCCCAAATCTACAATCGCCATACATCTACAATCTACAATCCCTAAATCTACAATCGTCATACATCTACAATCGTTATCGTTTCACCGAATATTTGCGTATCTATTCAATATGTTGAATCTCCCCACAGTGCGGGCACATTACCTCTATGGGCCTCCTAGTGGTGGTTATCTCAATCGGATTGCCGCACTCGATACATTCAACCGTTTGGCCACCCTGTACATCCTGGGCCCGCTTTGCAATGAGGGAATCGCTCTGGGAGGGCTTCGAGTGCACGCCGTCCGTTTCCATGGCTTTCATCCTTTTCCTTGTCCTGTAGGACATGTTGATGGAAATGATTACAAGGATAAGCAGGCCGATGCTGAATATGGGTATGTCGCTGATGCTCAGGAACCAGAGCGGGTTTGCCCCGGACTTAATGAGAAGCACTTCGCTGGCAGACGCTGACGTGCTGCCAAAAATGCATGTTGCCATGAATAACTGGTTTCCCTGATCCACATCATCCGGTATGGTGTAGAGCAAGGTTCCGCTTGTTTCGGTGATTTGAAGGCTGGAAACCGGGCCGTTCACCAACCCGTACGTGATGACGAAGCTTGCAGGCGTGTTTGCCCCGCCCAGAACTATGATGCTGTAATCCAGCACAATGATATCGCCTGGTTTGTAGTATCCCCTGTTGAATTTCAGGTTCAGAAGGTATCCGGAGAACAGATTTGCCTGGTCGGTTCCCTGGACAACTCGACCGCCTGCAGATGCAAAAACGGTGAACACATAGGTGCTGGAGGGGGCTGCCGGAACCACAAAGGTGAACGAGCCATGTTCAGTAATTCCTTCATCGACCACGTTTCCGTCGCTGTCATACACTATGAAGAAGGTTTCCGGTTCGCCGTCCATGTTTCCTATGACGGAGTACGTGATTTTCAGCACGTCATTCGGTTCATAGTACTCCCTGTCCGAGTTGACAAGAATGATGGCATAGGCAACATTGACCTGCTGTATCACGGATGCGCTGTTTCCTGCGCCGTCGTCGGCGGTGACCCTGACCCAGAGCAGCCCCTCGAAGTTGTCCGGTATTTTGAATGAGAAATTTCCATGAAGTTGCGTATCTCTGGCGAACAGTGAGCCGTTGGATGACAGCGCTCTTATTTCCAGTATGTAGGTGAATTGGGAACTCGAAGCGTCGCCGATGGCGGAAGCAGTAGCATTGACGAAGAGCTCCTCCCCTGATGCATACTGGGCCCGATTGAAATCCAGAACGATGCTTATTGAGGAAGTTGATACTATTTCGAAGGTTCGGCTATCCGGGACCGAATTCGTTGTTCCCTTGGAAGCGTATATCTCAACCTCGAATATGGCACCCTCCGTGTAGGTGTTGTTGTTGAGTGCGATTATGTGTTTGAGAACTCCCTGGGAATCGGTTTTCAGCACGATATTCGGGTATATGGGTTGTATGGTACCCACCTTCTTGATGGATATGGAAACATTGCACTCCGGTTCTGCCGTATCCGAGCCGGACGGATTTGCCGGATTGTCGGTGGCGAAGGTCCTGATGGTCAGGCTCATCAGGGAACCGGCTGCGTACTGGTCCTTGTCAAGGGATATTATTACTCCCAGCCTCTTGATGCTGAAATCAGCTCTGGAATACTGGCTCCTCAGGGGAGATATGGAACTGCTGTTGAACCAACCGTCCACGTAGTAATTCATGCTGTAATTGACAATGGGCGGAAGCTTGAATGAAACGCTTCCGGCGGATATGTTAAATCTGTGTGCCTCCAGTATCTGGGTCTGGATGGTCGGGTCGTTGGGATTCTGCGTCCATATCTGGATCTTGCCGATGCCGGACGCGGGCAAGGTCTGGTCCTTCAGATTGTTTGCTGTCCAGAACACCCGCATCTCGTCGCTGGTGAGATACGCGATTCTGTCTGTTTCTATCTTGAAAGTATATCCCTGAACACTGAAAGTGGCCTCTGATTCTGTCGCTCCGTTGCTCCTCTTCACCCTGATGAGATAATCGCCGTCCGGCACGTTCGGCACTTCGTAGGACAGCTTGAAGGAACCGCTGGCCGGTATGATTATGTTCCCTCCGGATATGATTGCCTCTTCCCCGGCCACACTGTAAACCGATAATTCTTCTCCTTCCGTATCGCCGGTGATAACTATGCTCATTATCTCCCCCGGAACGTATGTGTTTGTTCCAGTGTATTTTCCCGGAACGAGTTCAAGGTTTGTGACGCTGGCACTGGCTGATTCGGGCACAGTCAATGCCGTGAAAATGAAAGCCAATGCAAATGCGAATGCAATGAATTTGAGTCTGTTCAACATGCCTTTCTCCATACCGGTCCATCCTCTGCGGGTCACTTTTCCCCATCAGATAACTGGCAGATGAAGTAATAAATGTTTGCGTATATATTATTTGTTGTGAAATGTAAGAGTTCAGTTTTCTGAAGTTTGCCCGTTAAATTGTAGTTTTTAGTGAACAGTGAATAGTGATAAGTGAAAAATGAAAAACGTAGTATTTTTGTCCTTGATAGCCAATTTTTTCATCATTTACCTCCCAACGTCACTT
>VMTD01000133.1 GCA_013791785.1 Methanobacteriota archaeon | reverse complement strand
AATACGTGAGGAAACCGTCTACAACCCGCACCAGTTCACCGGTCGCCAGTACGATGCCGAGAGCGGGCTGTACCACTACCGCGCCAGGGCGTACTCTGCGGACATCGGCCGGTTCATGCAGCAGGACCCTGCGGGGATGGTGGACGGGGCGAATGTGTACGCGTACTGCGGGAACAATCCCATCAACAATGTTGATCCGACGGGGATGCGACGAAATTGGGCAATGTATGTTCGTTGTATTTCAAGTACGATACAAATGTGGGAAGCAGAAGCGAATCCAGACATTGGAATGAATGTTCCATTATATCAAAAAATAAATATCATATATGGGACATTGCAGAGATGCTGCTATAAATGGTTAGGGGGGCCGCCTTGTCCAACATTCGACTATTATGGCGGTCGTTTATTGTACAGTTCATGGATACCCCTACCTAGATGGCCATATGGGGGGTAATCTATGCAAAACAAGAAAAAAACAAAAAAAAGGGTTGCTTTCACATCATTAATGATATTATTCATCCTGTTTTCCATAATTTTTTATGCTTGGGTTAGTCAAAATAATTCCGAACCAACATCATTATGGACAAAGCCTGTCGAAATTGAAGAAATATATGATTCAAAAATTCTATCTTTGTATCATGAAAAAATTGTTGTTGTTTTGAACTTAATAATAGAACCAGAATCCAATGTTTTAGAGTGCATATATAAAGGTAATATTCAAGCCTTTGAAACAAATAATGGTGATGAGAAATGGAGATTGAACCTGACAGAACCTACATTGACCCTGCTTACTTCTGAACCAGTGCTTTCTCTCAGAAGCGTTGATGATGGTATACTAGTGAGATTTTTCTCTAGTTTATACTATTTAGACTACGAAGGAGGTATAATATGGGAACATCACCATTGTGTTTCTGCATCCATCGAAACGATTGTTGACTTAGAGAGAGATGGAGAGGATGAGATAGTTGTGGGGACCCTCCTGAATAATTCTGAAAGTATTCACATAATCAAGGCTGCAACAGGAAATATTCTCTATTCGTTGAAAGGGAACTTCACCGGTTTCAATCCATTTGGCGAAGTGGTTCTCCACAACGCAAGCGACGGATTAAGTCTTATTTATGTGTCAATGAAAGGGGACGTAATCTCCTTGAACATAGAGAAAAGTGAAATTAACTGGATCTATCATCAAGCATATTCCTCTCACTTGGTAAAACATTTTCCGACGAATGGCACCAACACCAGAAATGAGATAACACTCTGGTGTTGGAAACCGGGAGATGTATGCTCTCTTTTGATAATCGATGTGGATACAGGAGTAATAAAGAGGCAACACAATATCAGTGACGAGTCCCTACTCTATCCGTTGGGGGAATTTATTATAGGTGATGACAACACACTCGATTACGTTTTCATACAAAGCGCATTTGATGAAAATATGTACAACATAGTGGCATTGGATGGGGGCGCGTTGAGTACAATCTGGGCCGTGAACAATGTTTCTTTGGCAGGTGTTGGTTCCGTTTCAGAACATGCACTCGCCATCTTAGTTGATAATGAAATCATCTATGTCAATATCAACACAGGCAATCGTGTGATTGTCAACATAGGGTCAACCGCAATGGATGTAAACATTATTAACGAGAATTCCAATCGAAAAACATTGTTTTATACTTCAGAAAATGAGGTTGGAGCTTATTCATTTTATTGGGAGGGGTAAATTCGTTGTGAAAGAAAATAATGGAGAAAATGTGAAGGTTGACCATGCGGAACAAGGAGGTGCCTACCAGATATTCGTGGCCGAGGACAATTCATCAGTTTACGTGCGCTTGATAACGAACGAGGTCATCCGAACAGATGACGATTTTCTCTACATTTTTTACACCTACCCACGAAAGAACCGCCTGACCGCCGTCACATACCCCGACGGCACCCAGACGCAATACCAGTACGACCTCCGAAACAACCTTGTCCAGACGACCCAACTATCCGGAGGCACAATCACAGACACAACCTATTCAGACTACGACATCGAGAATCGGCTGCTCAGCTCCGGCAACACAACTTACGAGTACGACAACAACGGCAACATGATACTTGGCAACACCAACTATCGCTATTACTCCACCTTCCTGAACGGCTACAAGGTCAACCAGCTTGTTTCGGTCGGGGCGGTCGGCGGCCCAGGCCCCGGGCCGGACCCCTGTTCCGTGAGCGGCGGCGACACCCTGCTCGCGAGCAGTTCGCTCGAAACACAGGAGAGCACCCCCGCCACCAGCTACGGCTATGCCCTGGACGGCCGCCGCGTGGGCAAGGCCGGAGCCGTGGACATGAAATACCTCTACGACGGCGAGAACGTGGTTTACGAGTTGTGGGACGATAAGACCGTGCGGTTCACGCACCCCATCCCGATAAGTTCCGGCTGCATCGGCTGCGGGCCGGGAAACGCGATATTCTTCACCGACCATCCCATTTCTATCTCAATCGACGGGGTGAAGTATTACTACCTGTACGACGGGCTGGGGAGCGTGACGGAATTGATTGACGAGTATGAGAACGTTGTCAACTTCTACCGCTACACGCCCTTCGGGGACGCGCTAATACGTGAGGAAACCGTCTACAACCCGCACCAGTTCACCGGTCGCCAGTACGATGCCGAGAGCGGGCTGTACCACTACCGCGCCAGGGCGTACTCTGCGGACATCGGCCGGTTCATGCAGCAGGACCCCTGCGGGGATGGTGGACGGGGCGAATATGTACGCGTACTGCGGGAATAATCCCATCAACAATGTTGATCCGAGCGGGATGAAATGGGATATTGAATTTTTCTTATGTCTCTCGTGGGTAAAAGGGACTGGCTGGTATTGGTATTCAGTCGGCACCTCCTGTTGTAATGAGAAGTTAATTCAATGTAAAGCTTTTTGTTTTACCGTGGGTTGGCTCACAAAAGCTCCAGTTTCTGGAACTTGCATGCATTATTGCCGACTGTACGCCCAAAATTGTTTATTGTCAGTCGCTAGTAAGGCTAGATTGAGTCAACGCCCAATCTAAAAAAACATGGAGGATTAAATATGAAAAGTATAAAAAGAGCAATCGTGTGTGTGTTTGCAATCTTGTTTATATTGGGTGTAACAACTCCATTGATTTATGCGCAATCACAATCTGAACCGATTTTAATTCAATCCGATACTGACATTTCTACGTTTGGTTTCGATGGAAAAGGCACTATAACAGAACCATGGATTATTGAATCAAAAGTGATTTCTGCAAATGGTGGTTCATATTGCATAAGAATATCAAATACCAAATCACATATAGTAATCAGAAACTGTGAATTCGATGGTATAGAAATGCCCACATCCGAAATTTCAAGCGCTGTGTATTTAGACAATGTGGAGAATGTCACCGTTGAAAACAATAAATTTAATGACATTCGTGGCATTGGAATTTACTTAAATACATCTAAAAATGTGAAACTCATTGAAAATACATTGGGCGATTCATACTTTGGAATCGAGTCAAGGAAGTGCAATAACATTCACATTGAATCTAACGTGATGAATGGTTGCATAATAGGAATTTCACTTTGGCGGGTTAATGGAATTATATATAAAAATATCTTGAATAACTGTTCAAATGGATTGGGGATTGCATTCTCAAATAATGTAGATATTAATGATAACCGTATTATTTTTTCCTCAGGAACAGGCATGGGATTAAACAATTGCGGCCAGCTTACAATAACAAATAATTCATATGAAAATTGCTCAACAGGATTAAGTTTAAATCCCTCATGTAATAATATTGTTGTCTTTAATAATGAATTTATCAACAACAAACTTGGAGTAGCAAATTCCATAGATACAAATAATAACACATTCTATCAAAATAATTTCATAGATAATAATATCCAGGCATTTGACCAAGGCAATAACATTTGGTACAACACCTCGCTCAAATCCGGGAATTATTGGAACGACCATGTCGGAACCAGTGCCTACCCCATCCCGGGCGGTTCGAATGTAGACCGCTATCCGTCGGCAGAGCCCTTCCCGATTTATTCCGAAGAATCTCCGGATAATTGGGCCTTCACGAGAACAAACATCATCGTGGCCGTTGCCATCTTTGTCATTGCATTATCCGTATTTTACATCGGACGTAAAATCAGAAAAAAGAATGCGCAGATGCATGATTCGGACCGGAACGCAACCACCGAGGAAGAGCCCCATGATAATTGATTATGCGGGGACTGGAGGTACCTACCAGATATTCGTGACCGAGAATAATTCATCAGTGTACGTGCGCTGGACAATAACGAACGACGTCATCGGAACGGATGACGAGAATCCCTACCAGTTTACAGGAAGGCAGTACGACGCTGAATCGGGATTGTACCACTACAGGGCGAGAGCTTATTCCCCCGACATTGGACGATTTATGCAACAAGATTCGGCCGGGATGGTGGACGGGGCGAATATGTACGCGTATGTTGGGAATAATCCCATCAATAACGTGGATCCGAGCGGGATGAAAATTTACAAACTTTGGATACCCTGTGGCTGGAGTAGATGGCGTGTAAAATGGTGGCACTTTGATACTGACAGAGTAAAGAATGATTTGCTCTATGCTACAATGGGAATGGTTACTACACAATCAATCAATGCATGCATAGCTGGCTTCATCGGAGTATGTGCTTATACACTATATTTAGCACTGACGGGCGTAACTGGAATTCTTGCAGTGATTGCGTGCCTAACTGTATTCTGTTTACCAGTGTTATTCCGGCTAGCTATATCTCTAGCGAAGGGGTTAGTATGCAAAGTATAAAATTGAAACAAATGTCGACACACTCTCCTTTGGTAGCCCTGGCTCTTGGGATAATAATAGGCACACATTTAATATTTTATGGATTTTTTAACGAAGAGAACGAAAGTATTTTTTACGGAATCATCATCATTGCATCATCATGTCTGGGCTATGCATTTTTTGGAGCGAAGGTTAAAAAGATAAGTGATGAGAGATACACAATGCTAGATTCATGTAAAGATACAGATGTTGTTTTTTCAAGTAGGGTGACCCACATACTAGCGACATTTGTTTTTGGCGCTATTTCATTATTTGTTCTCTTTCCCACATTTTTATTGATTATTCACGTTTACTCAGAACATGATTATTCAGGTGAATTGCTTTATGGAATCGTGGGATTGGGATTCATAGGTTCTTTCATAGCATTTATCTCACTTTCTGTTGCATGGACAAAAATGAAAATGACTACATCACGTTTATACTTTACATCAATGTTTGGATACAATTTCATGCCCTTCTCCATTCCCATGATAAAGTCTGTCGAACAGCGCTGGAAGTTTTTCAGATTGGATACAGAATTTGGTTTGGTCACTTGGCTGATATGGAACCATAAATCTTTTATGGATTCTCTCAGGCAAGTCAACCCTAGAGTGGTGCTTATTGGGCATAATTCAAGCATTGATGGCAAACAACCTAGCGAACCACGACGAATGACATGTGGTCATTGCAACGCAATAATTGACAATGATGCCACATATTGTTCGAAATGCGGCGCGAGCTTGAGTAATATTAATAATTCAGAGGCTGGTTCTGCCAATAGGAGAAAGCATCATGCTTCATGAATTCACCCATTTCGGAGGTACCTACCAGGTATTCGTTGCCGAGGACAATTCATCAGTCTATGTGCGCTTGATAACGAACGATGTCATCGACGTGCGCCTCAAGGTGGGAGAGTACCCGGCCAGGCGGGAGGATGCGGTCCGCGCCGCTACCGACCGGCTCGCCGGAACAGGCTGATTTTCACCTGAAATTGTAAACTTGTTAATTGTGGCTGGCAATATGCCCGTCCGTCAATTATCCAATCGAAAATTACCCAATTGAAAATAGCCATCCGTCGTAAATCTACAATCGTCAATCTACAATCTACAATCGTTATTGCTTCATTTCACCGAATGCTTTTCCCATGCTAAACCTTTTTATGTCTATTCCCCTATTTGGTATCTGGTGAAATAAGCTTGAACTGCATTTCCTGCGGCAACCATTCTGGGGACGGTCTTCTGTGTTCAGAATGTTCAGGTCATGATATGTCTGTCCCGGCATTCAATTTAATGGGCCAGTCAATATTCACGGAAGTTCGCAACCATGGTTCCGCATGCTTGGATCTGGGTCCCGCAATCAGGCCGGGCATCAAGATTCGGCCATTGCCCAACCTCACAGAGGAATTAACCGCTTTGCGGGAAAAGATGGGGAGGGGCCAGGAGCCTTCAGACATTGCTCATGATTTCGAGCGATTGCTCATCAATGCCGGTATGCCGGAAATAATCGGAACCGGAAACATTCTCTATTCAATCGAATGCTCACAGGCATCCGAGGACATAATGTACCTGGCATCCGAACTGAGAGAGACGGACGCCGTTTTCTCGGCCAGAACCGAAAATCTCCTGGGAAATCTTGCCTGGCTCAGAAGCCCTGCGTTTTACGGCAAGAGGGGTGTTGATTCCAAGGCAAGAAGCGGGATGCTGGCCGGTGCGAGCAATGACATGCTCGGTTATTACGACAGGGCCATCGCCCTGGAACCGGAGTTCATGATTGCCCACAAGAACAGGGCAATGCTTCTTTTCCTTGCCCGGCGCGACGAAGAAACTATTGAAGCCTGCAAGACGGTGAATGAACACTGGCCGGATGATAACGATACCTGGACCCTCAGGGGCATAGCATACCTGCGCACCGGGGAACTGTCCGAAGCCATAAGGTGTTTCGACAGCTCACTTATGATATCCGCCAAGGATTCGGTAACATGGATGCACAAGGCCCAGGCACTGGTGGGGATGGAAAAACTCGCGGAAGCACTGGCATGCTTTGATAAATCACTTAAGTTGGAACCTCATAACCCCGAAGTTCTCAATGGCAGGGGAGATGCATTGACCAGGCTCGGAAAAATTGACCTGGCCGTGGAATCGTATGACCGGGCCAAGAACATGATGCAAAAACCGGCATTCATACCCAGAAAGACCACAAAGCCAGCAGCCCAGATTTCCGAAACGCCGTCGCCTCCGGAATTTACTATCCGGATGGCTGAACCCGAACCCATACAACCACCACCCATGAAGGTTCAGGAGGAAATTGTGCCGGAACCGGCTACCGAAGAGCATCCCCCGGAAAAAATGGCCAAGGAACCCGTCGAACTCGATATGGAAGCGGAACTCGAAGCAGCAATGGATGAACCGAAGATTGAAGATCTCTTCGAGGATGATGTTGCTGATATTGATGATGAGGAACCGGTGACGGAACCCGAGCCGCCAGCAATCCAACCGAAATTAGCGCCTGAAGAGAAGGCCCCCAGGTCCATGGCCGAGATGTTTGCCGGAGGGCTTAACATACCCCCGGATGAGGTAGAAGAAACAGACGATGATGAGGAAGAAGAGGACCAGTGGCCCGCCCTTCCGGACGAGGTTGAATTGCCCGACAACGGCAACGAGAATGATGAGCCAGTACTTGGCCCGCTCATGGGCATTCCCACCGGAAACAGTTCCAGGGAACTTCCGGAAAAGGCTGAAGATGTCCTCAGCGAGATTGAAGAGATCGAGACCAGACAGGAACTGGATGCGGCCATGGAAATGGAACTCGGCCCCTCCGCCAGTATTAAAAATCTCATGGAGAACGGTGATTATGTGGAGGCGCTCAGGCGCACCGATGCCATGCTGGAGGATAATCCGGATGACGTAGAACTGTTGGCACTCAAGGGCATTATATTGATGAATGCCGGAAAAAGTGAGGATGCAATTCAGACACTGAACCGGGCCGTGGAACTGGACCCAAATAATGCTATGGCATGGCTCAACCGGGGCGACCTTTTCTGCGAATTGAGAGATTACAGCAAGGCGAAGGAGTCATTCGAGGTTGCCATCGGGCTTGATGAGAACAATGGAGAGGCATGGCAAAGAAAGGGTGATTGCCAGAACTCCATGGAGGATTACGAAGGCGCGATACAGTCATTCAACGAGGTCATCGAGCGCGACAGAGAGAGCGTCGATGCCTGGCTCGGAATTGGGGATGCGTTCCTGGGCCTTGAGAGGGAGGACGATGCGTACAAGTGTTACGACAAGGTCACGGCCCTTGACCCTCGATCGCCGGAAGGCTGGAGCCGCCTGGGTGACGTTCTGATTCAGAAGAGCCGCTGGGGCGGGGCAATGCAGATGTATGACAGGGCCATCAAGACGGACCCCGAGTACCTGGAAGCATATATCAGCAAAGCCAGAATGATGATAAACAGAGATATGCTGGACGAGGCCGACAAGGTCTATTCCAAAATGCTGGAAGTGTTCCCCACCGACCTGGACGCACTCACCGGCAGGGTTGAAATTCTTATCAGAAAGGGAAAATGGGGCGCAGCGCTTCAATCCCTCAAATCGGTCATGAAGCATCACCCGGACAGCGCCAGGGCCTGGGCCCTGCAGGGTGACGCCCACCGCGAGCAGGGCAATGTGGCCGAGGCGAAAGTGCCGTATGACAGGGCGTTGGAACTTGACCCGGAGGAATTCACCGCACTGGCAGGAAAGGGGCATCTCATGTTTGATAACGGCGGCTACAACGAGGCCGTAGAATTGTTCAGGAAGGCCATAGATGTCGATTCGGACAACCCACTCGTCTGGCGATTCCTGGGAGACGCGCAGAGGGAAATCGGCAAGGAGAAGGAGGCCATAAGGTCTCTGGGGATAGCCACCGAGCTCGGAGACAATATTCCGGATAATTGGCTGGCATACGGAAAAGCCCTTCACGAGGCCGGCAGATATCCCGAGGCCCTTGAAGCGTTTGACAAGGTGGCCAAGCTGAAACCGGGGCACCAGGAAGCCGTGAAATGGCGCGAGCAGAGCGCAAAACGATTGCTGAAGGAGGTAGCCTGATGTTAGGCTGGAATCCCGCACCCAACAGGTTGATAAGCATCATCAACGACATGCCGCAGGACGAGTTCGACAGTGTGGCCAGAAAATTGCTCAAAGAGATGCGTTTCAACATAGTCAAATCGAATTCAACCGGTAAGTTCATCGATTATGAAGCCACGAGAGATGACGACGGAACCGGAAAGATGTTCATCATCAGGGCAGCCAGGGGCAACCGGAGGGTGACGCCCGAAGAGCTCCAGGCCACGGTGGGGAAGAGAAGCAACGGCAGGGAGATGAGCCCGGTCTACATCGCCACCGGGGGTTTCACCGAGGAAGCCGACAAATACGCGGAGATGCTGAACATCAGCCTTGCGGACGGCGAGAAGCTGGACCTTCTTCTCAAGAACTTCAACATGGCAGATGAGATTGAGGAGAAAGCCAACAAGCGGATAATCGAGAATGACGGTGACAGGTTCCTGCCCAGCATCGACGAGCTGGAGAACAACATGAAATGGGGAAATGACTTTTACGCATCTGGCAATTACAAGAAGGCGATTGAATATTACGATACCGCGCTGCGCCTGAAATCGCAGTATGACCTTGCCTGGCTCATGAAGGGAAATGCCCTGAGCGCCATTGCTTGGTACGATGAAGCAATCGAGTGTTTCAAGAAAGCACTGGAATACAATCCGGAAAGCGAGGAGGCCTGGTACAATCTGGGGGCCACAATGTACAACCTGGGCAGATATGACGATGAAATAGCATGCTACGACAAGGCCCTGGAACTGAGGCCGGATTTCACCAAGGCATGGAACAACAAGGGCGCCACATTGCACCAGATGGGGAAGTTCGAGGAAGCGGTCATGTGCTACGATAAGGTCCTGAAGTTCGAACCCGATAATATCAGCGTCCTCAACAACCGGGGGGTGGCACTGAAGAACCTGAAGAATTATGATGACGCTCTGAAATCATTCGACAAGGCCCTGCGCAAGAAAGAGGACTATGTCGATGCCTGGCTCAACAAGGGTATCCTGCTGCATGATATGGAACGTTATCCCGACGCAATCGTCTGTTACGATTATGTCCTGACCAAGTGGAAAAGTCCCGAAGTGCTGTGCCAGAGAGGCGTTGCCCTCGCCATGCTCGCAAGATACAAACAGGCAATAGACAGTTTCGATGCGTCCCTTGCCCTGAAACCCGGCTGGAGCATTGCCATAGAGGAGAAACGGAAGGCCGAAGAGGCCATGAAAGATGATGCGGATGGCAGGGCCAGAGCCGAGGAGGAAAGGGCTGCGAGACGTTTGCTGGAGGAGACAAAGGAAATCCCCAAGCCAGAGCCCGTAACTGTGCCACTATGCCGCAACTGCAACAGGGCTGTTGGCGTGGAAGCGATGTTCTGTTCATTCTGCGGCATTTCAACGGACCCGGACACGGAACCGGCTATATTGCCGGTGGGAAAGCCACTGCAACTGGAGGCCATAGAGGAAGAAGAGTCCGTCAGGGAAGCTCTGGACATGGAGGAATACCTGCTGGAAAAATCGTCAATGCTCAGGTCAATGGGGAAGAAAGATGATGCCCTGAAAGCGATAAACGAAGCGCTGGGCTACGGCGAGGGTCCGGACCTTTGGCTGGAGAAGGGCAATGTACTTGCGGTCATGGGCAGGGCGGAGAGCGCCATTGAAGCCTATGACAGGGTGCTGAAATCGCAGCCGGAGAACATCATTGCGCTCAGCAACAGGGAACTGATGCTGTCCGCCTTGGGGAAACTGGACGATGCGCTCGCGGTCAACAACATAATCACAGAAATAGTGACGGACGACCCGCATGCCTGGCTCAGGCGCGCGACCATAATGAGGAAACTCGGTCGGGTAAAAGAAACCGTGGAATGCCTGGACAGAGTGGCCGAACTGATGCCCGGACTCGCCGAGATATGGAACGCCCAGGGTGTCGCACTTCTGGAACTGGAGAAATACGACGAGGGGATATTGTGCCTGGACAAGGCAATCCAGATAGACCCGGACTTCTCCGAGGCATGGAACAACAAGGGTGCGGCCATGATGGCTGCCGGCAGGACAGATAAATCGCTGCATTACTTTGACAGGGCCATAGATATTGACCAGGACAATCACAGAGCATGGGCCAACAAGGCTGCCGCCCTGTACGAGGCTGGACGGTTCACAGAGGCAGTGGAATGCCTGGAAGAGGCGCTCACAATGACCAGAAATAAATTCTTGCTGAACAACAAGGGTTGGGCATTGCTGGCCGAGGACAGAATCGCCGAGGCTCTGGAGGCATTCGAGGAAGCAATAATTCTGGACCAGGAATATGCCGAGGCATGGAACAACCGTGGTCTCGCACATTCAAGAAGAGAGGATTTAACGGAAGCGTTCGATTCATTCGAAAGGGCGCTGGCCATTGCTCCGAATTTCGAAGATGCACGCAAGAACCGGGATGCCACCGCCAAGAGAATTGAGCATCTGGCCGGGAAGGCACCTGCAAAACCCGAGCCGATGCCAAGCACCAAGATGAAACCGGAACCGGAATTCAAGGAAGCAATAGAGGAAGCAGAAGTCCTGGAGCAGGAAGAGATTGAGGCCGAGGAGTTCAAATGCCCATTCTGCGACGCACTGGGTTCCATTGACGACGTGTTCTGCGAGAAATGCGGGCAGAAATTCACCGGCCCCATGAAGGAGGACGCCGTCGAAGAGAAACTCGAGCACATCCTGGACCCCGAGCCGAAACCGAAGGCGGAGCCGAAACAGGGCAAGAAGGACACCGAGCTTTTGGAGGAACTGGTCACTGTCCCGGGCGTGGGTTACGCGAAGGCCGGCACCATCATCGATGCGGGTTATGATTCAGCGGCCAAACTGAAGAAGGCCACCATGGGAGACCTGGCAGGGATACCCGGCATCAGCGAGGGGCTGGCGCGGAAAATAAAAAAGCTCTACCGATAGGAGAGCTTTTCTTAACTTATGGATGCAGCATGCCCCGCCCTCCAGATAGCATGAGCAGCGATTCAGACGGGGCATGATTGCCCAGGGCGGTGCCAGTTTGCAGTCTTTGGCAATCGGGGTGTTGTGGTGAAATTTCAAGTCGGTTCAATGGCGGTTGTTGAATGCAAGAACTCAAAGCTAAGCGATTTTGCATTATGCGGAAACGAATTGCTGCTAAATCCAGCACCATAAATTCCCAACATTTTCAAACAATCGGTGAATGCGATATCTAAATCAAACCATTTTGTAGCGTTCGCCATGGGTAGTCAATTTATGAGCATATTCTCCCACTGAGTAAAAGGCCGGTAATCTGCATTTTGGAAACGATGAGATTACCGGGGGCATGCTGCCTGGAAAATGCCCCTCAGATTATAGAATATCTATATCTTGTTGAGTGCAAACACCCGCGCACTCTGCACGCCTTCGACAGAGCCAATCTCCGCTTCAACGCGGTCCATCATGCCTTCCTCGTCCTCGACGACGATATTCATCATCAGCGCCTTGAGGCCGAATGCTATGGGCTTTATTTCGACCTGCTCGATCTTGCAGAATCCCGAAATCTTGGTTTCGACACCCTTTCTCATTGTGTCGAGGTCCACTTCCAGACCGTTCGGCATTATTTCAAATGTGAGTAAAACCTGTCCCATATTATCACCTGTATATCACGTATCACGGGCCCTGGTAGCCGCAGTCTTTGCATCCGTATTCGACGCTCTGGTCCCTGCACTGGGCGCATCTGCCAAGCAGCTTTATCCCGCAACCTGGACACTTGAAGACCACGTCGCCCTTTCCTATCAGCCTGGTGCCGCAAGAGGCACATGCATGCTCGTTTTCCATGATTATCAAATCAGCCGATATTCTCATTGGGTATATATTTTTGTGTTAAGAAAATTCACCGGCACGCAAAAAGTATATTTGCCCGGTCAAGTTATTGCGCCTGAAGGAAAAAAGATGACATCGGACCAGTACAACAACCAATACAGATACCGCCAGGCTGTGCCCCCGACTGACGATTCAGTCTATGGGAGGGTCATCCGACCGAACTTCATTGTGTTCGGCATAATTGCTGCCTGCACAATCGTGTTCGTCCTGGAACTGATGGACTGGAACACAATGCTGTCATTATTCGCAATGCGACCGGATTACCTGATGCCCTGGATGTTCGTGACCAGCATCTTCATGCACGGGGATTTTTCCCACCTGTTCTTCAACATGTTCATGCTCTTCATGTTCGGCATGACCCTGGAGCGCATGATAGGCCATAAATTGTTTCTGAGTCTATTTCTGACAGCCGGAATAGTAGGTAATCTGGGTTACGTCATTTACTGCCTGGCGACCGGTAGTGTGATTCCGGCCATAGGCGCCAGCGGTGCGATTTACGGAATATTCGCGTGCCTGGTCATTCTTGCGCCTGATATCAAAGTGTATCTGTTCTTCTTCCTGCCAATGAAAATCGTCCATGCGTTCCTGCTTTACGCGGCCATAGACATCCTTTTCCTGAGCACCAACGACAGCGTGGCCCATGCCGCGCATCTCGCCGGGGCGGCGGTTGGTCTGGCCTTCGGGTGGTATATCAAGAAGAAGATTGCCGAGGCGCAGGCCTACAAGGTTTCATACAGTTTCAATTCAAGATAGAAATATATTTCATTTATTTGTAAGTATTCAGCGAAATGAAGCAATAACTATTGTAGATTTTAGATTGTAGATTTTAGATTTACGACGGATTGACTGGCCGAAACGAATAGTGAAAAGTGTAAAGTGAATAGTGAAAAGTGACGTTGGGAATCGTGAATTGAGGTTGATGAATATTGGATAGGGGCTCGGTAACAAGTTCAATGGCTGTTCCTGGCAGCCATTCCGTACGATTCCCGATTCCCCATTCCCGATTCCCAAATTACAAAAATCCTATGGGCAAACTTCAGAAGACCGAACACCTACATTTATTTCGGCGTGATGTGAAAATTGCGGACGTGGATTTTACCCTCTGCAAGCAGCTGTATGGCCAGATCGTCCTTGTAATCGCCGTCGTAAATGACTTCGGTGATGCCCGCATTCAGCATCAGCTTGGCGCAGACGCTGCACGGATAATTGGTAATGTAAATGGCGGCGCCCTGGATGCTCACTCCGAATACCGCTGCCTGGATTATGGCATTCTGTTCCGCATGAACGCCGCGGCACAGTTCGTGACGCTCGCCGCTGGGCACATTCATCTGCTGGCGAATGCATCCCGCAGTTTCGCAATGCTCTATGCCCTTGGGGGCGCCGTTGTAACCGGTCGTGAGAACTCTCTTGTCCTTGACAATTATCGCGCCGACCTTTCGCCGGAGGCATGTCGAACGTTTGGAGGCCAGGTGGGCCATTTCCATGAAGTATTCGTCGGCCGTTGGCCGTCCGTTTTCCTCTGTCATGCACCGGTGAAAGAGGGAAGGGGTTATGAGATTTTCCTTCGGCCTTTGCATCATCAGGTCTGATCGGTATCGCCCTCGGTCGGCGCACTTTCTGGCTCTGGCATGGGTTCCGCTTCCTCGGCCTTGCTCGCCGGGTTTTCCGCATCGGACTCTTTTCTCTTTTTCATGACCATGAAACCGGCCAGGGCCAATATCACGATGATAATCAACAGGATGATTATCCAGAGATAGTTTCCTGGTTCTTCATCATCGCCCGGTTCGTTAACCGCGTTAACCGTCACCAGCACGGTGTCGGTGTCCGTGTTGCCCGCTGCATCACGAACTGTCAATGTGACTGTGTAATTACCGGCAGTCCAGAAACGGAATGTCGGGGAAACGCTGTAGATGGTTATCGCAGTGCCGTTGTGTGTGAATGTCCACGTGTAATTTGTGATGCCGACATTATCCGAAGAAACCGCGCCGGAGAAGGTCACCAGGGTTCCCGCATCGACAGTCTGGTCAGTTCCTGCGTTTGCAACCGGGGAAGCGGTATCTGCCGGAGGTATTACCGCCTGTGCGGTTACGGTTACCAGCATAGTGTCGGCATCGGTGTTTCCTGCACCGTCTCTCACTGTCAGCGTGACTGTGTAGTTTCCGGGGGCGGTGAAATTGAATGCTGGGTTTGCGCCATAGAGCAACACCGCAGAGCTGCCGAATGTGAAACTCCAGGTGTAGTTGGTTATTCCGACATTGTCGGTGCTGGCACTGCCGCTGAATATTACAATGGTACCTTCGATGACAGATTGGTCGGGGCCGGCATCAGCCGCCGGTGCTGCTGAGTCGGCCGGAGGCACAATCGCTGTAACATTGACCGACATGGTGTCAGTGCCGGTGTTTCCGGCCGCGTCCGCCACTGTCAAAGTAACAGTGAAATTTCCGGGCAAGGTGAAGTTGAAGTCCGGCCCCACTCCGTACAGTACAACGGCAGATCCGTTGAAGGTGAAAGACCAGGTATAATTATCGACTGCCAGATTGTCTGTGCTGGCCGAGCCGTCGAACGTGACCGTTGTGTTCTGATTCACATTCCGGTCAGGGCCGGCATTCGCAACCGGATCCGTAACGTCATATGCCCATACATCCATCGTGTCGGTATCCCAGTTGCCTGCGGAATCCGTGACATTCAGAGTCACTGAATAAACACCCGGCTCAGTGAAATTGTATGTGGGATTCATCCCATAGAGTGTGACATCGGCCGTGCCGTTGTTGAAGGTCCAGGTGTAGTTCGCGATGGCGACATTATCCGTGCTGGCACTGCCGTCGAAGGTCACAAGTGTGTCTTCGTCTATCATCTGGTCGGGACCGGCATCCGCAACCGGTGGGGCAAGGTCACAGGTAATGTTCACGGTGTAAGTCAGCACTTCGATGCCATTGTCATACGATACGGCCCAGTGCGCGTATCCGCTTGTATTGCCTACATGGAAGGTGCTAGAATTCCCGTTTGCCGATGTCCAGGCGGTTGCGCCGGCAAAGTTCAGGACAGACCACGCCACGTCAATGTCTCCGATGTATTCGGTGCCGTTGAATGCCGCCGAATATCCGACAATGCTGAATCCGGCGCCTGCCAGTAAATCAGAAATTGCCACTATACCAGATAGGGGCGTGTCAACTATTTCCAATCCGTCAACTGTCAAATTCATGAGCGGATGCGGGTCCTCTGCTCCGCCGTCTATAGCGTAGGGTGTGACCCAGGTATTTCCGTCGCCTGTCAGGGCATTGGGGTACAGGATGCGGTAATCGCTCCAGAGATTGCCCCGGTCGGTAGCAATATCATACCATGTATTCACACCGTTGTCATGAGCCTGAACCGTGTTGGACATGAACTGGTTGTGATGAATTTTAGATTCATTCGAGTTGTTGACGAACGCGCCGCAACCGTTCTGTGATATCAGATTGTCAAATACGGTATTGTTATCGGATGACAATATATGAATTCCATTTCCAGTGTTTGAAATGATGTCATTTCCTGAAATGGTGTTATCACCCATATTGGAAATATCTGTTCCGTCTATCTTGATTCCGTCGGCCTCGTTCCCGGTAATCATGTTGTCTGTCACATTGTTGTAGGGGCCCATCACGTAGATGCCGCAACCGTCCCATACTATCCATGATGCCATATAACCAGACCACATTATCTGGCTGTCTGAAACTGTGTTGCCCGATACATTTCCAAACATGGAGTAATAGAGAACTATTCCGGCACAATTGTTGAGTGCCGTGTTGCCCACCAACTCATTGTACCCACCAAAAATCAATATCCCGGCCAGGCCATTGCTGTTCACCGTATTGTTCACCAGTATGTTTGAAAATGAGGTGTACATTATGATTCCGCTGCCCATGTATTCAAAACCGCCGACATTGCTAAAGGATGCGGTATTGTTCTCCAGATGATTATCATTGGAATTGAAAAGATGGATGCTCTCGGCGTTGTAGTTCGCAGTGTTGTTCATAATCATGCAGTTATCCGAGAATCCCAGGGCTATGCCAGTAGTAGCGTGACTGATGTTCTGGTTCTCTATGGTCATGTCCGTGCAGTTGGCAAGTATGACCTGGCCGGCTCCCAGAGGAACAGTTCCACCAGTTTGATTACGATAGTATCGCACAGGCTTGCCGTTGACCGAGTTACCGGTACCGATAGTATGAGTATTCCAGTGATACAGATTATCTTCGTTGCTCTCGATGTAGATGCCGTTTCCAATCATCACATTGTTCTCTATCGTCGCGTTACCGGAATCGTAAAGATGAATGGCACCGGTATTGTTCGAAATGGAATTTTCTGCCACTGTGACATTCTCGGAACCGGATATGTAAATGCCTTGGCCATTCTCTTCCAAAGTGTTACCTGCAACGGTGCTGTTGTGCATTTCCTGAAGATGAATTCCAGCCGGGTTGCTCAAGATGGTGTTGTTCAATATCTCATTCCCAACACTCTGTGTCAGGAATATTCCGGCCTCGCCATTGTCATTGGCAGTGTTGTATGCAACATGATTATGGCCAGAATACTTGATAAATATGCCAGCATCGCTATATCCAGTTCCATTGTTGTTATTGGCGGTGTTGTTGGTGATTGTATTGTAATCGGAGTTCGTCAGATATATACCGTTCTGATTGTCCGAGACATTGTTGTTGCTAATACTGTTATTATTTGCTGTATCAACATAAATTCCATCGATATTATCGTTGAACCGGCTATTTCTGATTGTGTTATTTCTTCCCCCTAGGAGATGGACGCCTTTATCATGGCCGAATGCTAATACATTATCAATGGTGCAATTATCAGATCGGATATAAATCCCGGCATCCATCACCCATCCAGTTCCGCTTCCTGTGAGATTGAAACCGGTGACGTTCACCCAGTTCGCATCAATGCTTATGACGTTCGTGGTACCGTTGCCAATTATTGTGGTGTTGGCACTGCCGTTGCCCACCAGGGACAGGGTCTTGAGGATTATCAGGTTCTCGTTGTAGGTTCCGGCAAACACGGTGATGGTGTGGCCGTCAAGAGTATCGGGATCATCAATTGCAGATTGTATTTCGTAGAAGTATTCGTTCGTGTTGATGTTACGGACCGGAGGCGTGACAACAGTGACCGTCATTGTATCGTTATCAGTATTGTTTCCAAAATCGCGCACTGTCAGTGTCACATTATAGACCCCAGAAATATCAAAAAGGAATGAGGGTGCGGAGCCAAAAAGGACCTGGGGTGTGCCATTGTAGATGAATGCCCAAGTATAGTTGGCAATGCCGATATCGTCGTTGCTGGCAATACCGTCAAATAGTACCGTGGTATTCGAATTGACGGTCTGGTCCGGGCCTGCATCGGCCACTGGCGGCTCGGTGTCATCACACTCAAACAAAGGATAATTGTCCTTTGCCCCGAACCCCCCGGTAATGCCCATATAAGGCGTGTCACCAATGCCATCGCTGTCCCCGTCAATGCCGGAATAATCAGACCAGTAGTTGCCGCCGGACGGATAGCCATCATCCCAGAAATTGGTGCCTGTATTGTCGGATGCCTGGTTTGTGTTGTTGATTATATTATTGTGGAAAATAGTGTTGGTGCCACTAGAAGCCATCCTGAAACCATTATTATTATTTGAAATGGTATTTCTGTAAACAATATTGTTATTCGATAAACCTATATCTATACCGAATGTATTATTGAAAATATCATTGGTGGTCAAATTATTGTAATGGGCTGTGTTTAGCTGGAGGCCGTAATAATTATTAAATATCTCATTATCTCTAACAATAGAATCAACGGATCTATAAATGTAGACTCCCTCATTGTTATTATATATGGTATTATTTTTTACAGTATCATTGTGGGCGTCATAAAGATGTATTCCCGCCCAGACATTATCATTAATTTCATTTCCAGAGATTATGTTGTGATGACTGGGAGTTGAAAGGAATGTCGTTATGAGGATACCTGTATCTTGGTTGCCCGAAATAGTATTATTTATGATTTTCCCATTAACCGATGCCCGGAATTCAATGCCTATCCATCGATTATTGGAGAAAGAGTTATTGAATAATGTATTACTGTTCGCATAACCAAGGTAAAAGCCATCATAATTTAAATTTGCTGTGTTATTTCCGACAAAATTCAAATAGCTTGATTCCTCGATGTTGATGCCGTTTCGATTGTTGTCCGTGGCATTGTTTCCCTCGATTGTGTTATATCGGCAATCAATGTACAGATGAATCCCATCAAATGTGTTTTTAAAAAGATTATTCCGGCTTAAAGTATTGTGTTCCGATTGATATAGATATATGCCTGAATCTGAATTGTTCGAGGCATTGTTGTTTTGCATCTGATTCCAATCAGATCTGTAGAGATATAAACCGCTCTGCACGTTATTAATGAAAGTATTGTTGAAAATGACACAATAATCGGAATTATCCAAATAAAATCCGGTTCGCTGGTTGCTCGTTATAGTAAGGTTATGAGCGGTGGTCCTGTGGGCATAAGCGATCTTCAGCCCATAATTATTGACTGAAATTAGGCAATAATTAATGATGCAGTCCTCGACCGATTCCAATTCCAACCCGGAATCTGCAAGATTACTGCCACTGCCAGTGATTGTAAATCGCGTAATGGTTACATTATCCACAGTAATTTTGACAACATCCCCAATTCCAGAACCGTCTATGATAGTGGCCCCCATATCCTCGCCAACCAAATTAACTTCTTTATTCACCAGTACATTTTCATTGTATGTTCCAGCAGCAACTTCAATTGTGTGACCGTTCGCAGTGTTTGAGTCATCTATCGCTGCCTGGATTGAAGGAAAATACTCGCCGGTGTCAATGTTGTGGACAGGATCCAACATGAGAGGAATAATGTTCCTCGGATTTACCGGCGGTTCACCTGCGCCCAGTTCATCAGACATCTCGGCCCCAAAAGACGCGTTGGCCAGAAACATTCCCATGGTGCTCAGCACCAGCATTGCCACAACCATGAATGAGATAGATTTTGACATGTTATTCACATCTGGAACGAATCCGCGTCAGGTATATGAAGGATGGGGGACAAAGTAAGAGTTCAGTCTTCTGAAGTTTGCTCGTTAATTGTAGTTTTTAGTGAACAGTGAATAGTGATAAGTGAAAAATGAAAAACTGAGTATTTCCCTTGAGTTCAGATTCTTTCACAATTTACCTCCCAACGTCACTTTTCACTATTCACTTTACACTTTTCACTATCCGCTTCGGCCAGTCAATAAGTCCGTAAATCTACAATCTCAATAATAGCTTCATTTCCCCTTCCCGCGCTTCGCCAAAAACCCGTTCTCAATCGCCCACCGATGCCCTTCCAGCTCCGCCCCGCTGACCTTCAGAACTTGGCCTTTGGCATACTTCTTCCCTGTGCTCCAGTCGGTGTATTTCTTCACAACCTCGTAGGTATCGCCGCCGGTGGAAAGCCTCGCCTTGCCCTTGGCCCTGACATAATCTGAATAATTTCCTGAGAAGGTGGTGAGTGCCCCGTCCCGGATCTCGAATATTTGCTCGACAACCGTATCCAGCATGGCCCTGTCGTGGGATATGACCAGCACCGTGCCCGGGTATTCCGTTAGAGCCTGTTCCATGGCCGCTTTCGCGTATATATCCAGGTAATTGGTGGGTTCGTCCAGTATGAGAAAATTGTTCTGGGACATGAGGAGCTTGGCTATCGCAAGTCTCGCGCGCTCGCCGCCGCTGAGCTGGAAGACCTTCTTGAAGACGCTTTCCCCGCTGAAGAAGAACCGGCCCAGGAAGGTGCGGACCCATTCCTCGCTCGCATCTTTTTTATGTTTCTGCATCTCCTGGATGACTGTATTTCCGCGTACGAGGCCGTCCTGTTCCTGAGAATAGTAACCGATGCTCACACCCTTGCTTATCTTGATGGTGCCGGAAGTGGGTTTTTCCTCGCCCATTATCATCCTGACCAACGTTGTTTTTCCGGAACCGTTGGGGCCTATGAGACCGACCCTCTCGCCCTTCTCGATACGGAAGTCACACTTGCCGATTATGGGTATCTGGCCGTATTTCTTCGTGATGCCTATTGCGTCCAGGGTGTCCTTGCCGGACTTTTCCGCACTGCCGAAATTAATTCCCAGCTCCCGAGTGTGATTCACAGGCTTGTCCATCTTGTCCATGCGGTCAAGTTTTTTCTGCTGGGTCTTGTGGATGCTCTTGTAGGTGTAGACGCTGTACATGAAGGCTATCATTTCCTGCTGGCGCTTGATTTCCTTTTCTTGCTTTGAGTAGCGCTTGGACAGCATTTCCATCTCCACTGTCTTCTTTTCTAGGTACGCAGTATAATTGCCCGAATAAATTTTAGAATTCTTGTTTTCGATTTCCACAATCCTGGAGACCAGCTTGTCTAGCAGATATCTGTCGTGGCTGACAATCAGCGCCGCACCCCGGTATGCAGTCAGATAATCCTCAAGCCATTCGGTGGTTTCTATATCAAGATGATTGGTCGGCTCATCAAGTATCAGTAGATCTGCGTCTTCCGCCTCCATCACGATTCTTGCGAGCCTGGCTTTTGTACGCTCTCCGCCGCTCAGGTCCTTTATCCGGGTGTTGAATGTCCGCTTGTCCAGACCCAGCTTATTCAATACGCCCTCGGCCTTCGACGGATGGCCGTAACCGCCGCTGGCAGCAAAATCTTCCAGGGCCTTGGCATAATCTCTGGAAACTGCATCCAGGGCTTCCCCCTCCAGGCCGGATTCCAGCTTGTTCTCCAGGTAGGAAACCCGCTTGGCAAGGGAACCGAGCTGTCCGGTTGGTGCGGAAACCGCTTCAAGAAGTGTTTTCTCTTCATCCAGCTTGTTCTCCTGGGTCATGTAGCCGATGGTCACGTCCTTCGGTACCTTTATCTCGCCCAGGTCCATTTTCTCCAGGCCGTAAATGATATTGAGAAGCGTGGATTTGCCGGTTCCGTTCTGGCCCACAAGTCCCACTTTCTGGCCTTTGAGGATATCGAAGCTCACGTCCACCAGAACATGCTGCGGCCCGAAGGCCTTGGAGACGGAATTCAGCGATATGGCGGTAGACATCCGCCTAACCCCTGAAAATGACGCGCTTTTCCAGGTTCATGGGCAACGGTAGTGGTTCGAAGGGCATGCCTTTCTGCATGGCGTTGATCGTGTAAGTCAGTTCGTCAAGCGTCATGGCTTTTTCATCCTGGCCCCTGACCCTTACCTGGAAGCTGCCGGAGGATTTCTCATTGTCCCCGTAGACGATGATGAGCGGTATCCATTCCCTTTCCGCGTCACGTATTTTCTTGCCCACGGTCATGTCGCGGTCGTCCACATCAACCCGGCCTGGCATTTTGCCGACAAGCTCGATGCAATCCGCGACGAACTCGTCCTTCACAGGGAGTAACCTCACCTGGGTTGGTGATAGCCAGAATGGCAACTGCGGTTTCAGGCCCTTCTTGGCGGCCATGGCAGCCATCTCTAGTTGGGAATATATGAGGCGCTCGATGGCACCGGACGTCGACTGGTGAAGTATCAGCGGGAAATGCTTTTCACCGTCTTTTCCGACATAGGTAATGCCGTATCTCTCGGCGTTCTCAACGTCAATCTGGTCGGTGTTCAGGGCACTGGCCTTGTCCCCGCAGTCCACGAAGTTCCACTCGTACTTGAACACGAAGTAGAAGAACCGTTCGGACCACATCTCCACCAACGCGGGGCGGTTCCATCGCTTCACCAGGTCGACAACGAAATCCTTGTTCGCATCGTAGAATTCCTTGGTTACGCGGATGGCGAATTCCAGGCCATTCGGAATCTCGTATCCTATCTCAGTGAGAACATGCCTGGATAGTTCGAATCTATCCTCAATCTCTGCCTTGGCCATGGGAAGGTCGGCGCAGAATGAGTGGCAATCTGGCATGGTGAAAGTCCTGAGCCTGCGCAATCCTGCAAGCTCGCCCCTCTGTTCGACGCGGAAAGAGTACCTGGTCAGCTCGTACAGTCTGAGGGGGAGATTGCGATATGATATCGTGGCGTCATGCAGCATCAGGAACTGGCCGAAACAGGCCGCGAACCTGAGGAAGACCTTCTTGTCGGGCGTTTGAATTGTATACTGGCGGGCAGGAAAACGGTTCATGTAACTCTTGAGGGATGGATGTTCGAAATCGTACATGATGGGCGATTCTATTTCCATTCCGCCGGTACGCTTGACCTGCTCGTTGACATAACGCTCCAGAAGGGATTTGATGAGCTTGCCCTTGGGGTAGTACCGGAAGTTGCCAGGGTCCGAGCCCGGTTCGTAATCCACCAGCTCCAGTCGGCGCATGAGTTCGATGTGAGGCGGCTCCTCCTTGCTGGTGCGACTTTTCGCCATCTCGTACTGGCAGAACTTCTTCAGGTTGACATTGTCATTGAAAGCAAAGCCCTTGACCGCGTTATCTTCCAGGACCAGGGGGTGCTCCTTGCCGTCTGTGTCCAGCACGAACCAGGTGGATTTGAGCTTCTCCTCGGCCTTCACGGCCTCGGACACGTCCGCGGACTTGGCCTGCTCCTCGCCGGCGACTATCTCCCTGGACAGCTCGCTGAGGGGGTGACCCTTGCAACTGATATTGAACGATTTGTACCAGCCGAACGGGGAAGCGTGTACCTCGTATCCCGACTCGGCCAGCATTTTCTCCGCCGAGTGAAGTATCTCGATACCGGAACTGGGCTTTCCCAGGGATGAACTGAGATGTGCGTACGGGTAGAGAACTATTCTTTTCGTCTCGACCTTTCCGGCTATCTCCACCACATTGGCGACCAGGGCCTTTGCGGAGTCCTGCTCCTTGCCCTCGTCTCTCTTCTCGAAACTGATGAACACCACAAGGACTTCCTCTACCCGGTTCTTCCTTTTCTCCGGAGGGACATCCTCTGCCAGTTTGGTTTTCTTCCTGGCCTCGTACTCTATGAAATCAGAGTGTATGAACAGTGTCTTCATTTCTATCGAAGTTCGGGAAGATGGAGGACATATTTAGTGTTTGTGAATTATTGTAGATTTTAGATTGTAGATTTACGACGCGCATGGTGAATGCAGTTCCAATCATATCCAAACATTTAAATCCCCTCATATCCATCAACCATTGTCTCGGGAGGGAAATACTTGGACACCTACAGAAAGAAGAGTTTCGCGGTAATGAGCGCATTGTTGATGACGGTGATGATTTTCCAGAATGTTTCCGCTGATGAATATAACACTGGCGAAGACATGGACATGTTCATCGATTCGTTCGGAAACGAGCATCAGGTCTGGAGAGAATTGGTTAACGGTACTTACCAGATTTTTTATGGATATCAAATCGTGGACACAGTGTATAACACGAATTGGGCGAGTTATGTCAATCAAACAATCAATTCCAATATCGATTTTGACGATGGATACCTGACCATTCAAAATTGCACCATCAACGGCAATATTAAGATTACCCGAGGTAATGTTCTAATTCAGAATTGTGTTGTATATGGCAATGTCAAGATTGACCTAGGCAGAATAAGGATTCTCAACAGTAACATCAACGGAAATTTGGATACAAAAAATGCAGACCTGGAGATGCGCTATACACAACTGAATGGGAATGTAAATGCGAAACAAAGCACTTACGAGGACGTCAGCGAGATAATAATTGGTAACGACATCAACGGCAATGTGAAAATCAAGGGAGGCATATGTTACATTGTCGGAAACACCATTAACGGCAACCTGGATGTCAACGACCCCGCTATTATCCAGCAGGTCATAGATAACGACGTGAATGGGAATATTAAACTGAATGAGAATACAGAGGGTTTTTATGGATACCAGATTACCAACTCAACAATGAATACACAATATCCGCAATGCGCGGTTGATTCTGTAACTGGGCTTGGCTATGTTCTTTGGGTGGAAAATGATTTTGATTTATACTACGCGGGAACAGAAGATTTTGTCACATGGTCCGAGCCAATATTTATCGGTTCAATCGTTGCATATGGAAATCCAGAGCTAGAGTTAGCTATCTCCAATGGAACCCTCACAATCATATGGGAGAATGGCGGATTGCGCTCATTCGCCGCAGACATTGACGGTGATTTCATTCCAGATGTGGACGATGAACTCCCCATGGAATACAATTTCACACCTGGCGATGTTACCATCATTCCCGACGCCGTGGCAGTCGATATCGAATTAGGGATTAGTGTGGCCATAGACTATGCAGATAACGCTACTGAAAAACCGACCATTACGCTCGCTAGTATTCCCTTGCCAGAAGGCAATATCGGTCAATCTGTGAACATTACAACAACATGCAATCAGTCGTTTACGGCATATATCAAATTCGGATATGATGCATCCTTGCTGCCAGAAACCATTACAGAGTTATATTTGAGGGCATATTGGCTAACAAATGATGGTTGGAAGATACTCAAGAACACTTCAGCGGGAGAGGATACCGGAATAGATGTAGAGGGAAACATTGTATGGGCTACAACACATCATTTCTGTTCATTAGCAGCCGTGGATTCTTCCTTTATGGATTCGGATGAGGACGGATTGACCGATGCCGAGGAAATCAATGCAGATGGAACTCCTGACGCACAGATAACATCATTCGCAGATGGGAGTACTTCGAAATCATTATCGTTCTTGCCAGAAGAAACACACACATTGTCTTTGAATGTACCAGTCTCTTATGCCGGAATTGAGCGTGTCGCGTCCTCAAGGATTGATGTTACCCCGTCATTGTATGCATATGAGGAACATCACATACCAACATATCCCAGCAACATGGATTCCCCGGATATATATAGAGATAAAATCGTGTATAAGGACGACAGAAATGGCAATTGGGACATATTTTTAATGGATTTAACTACTGGAGTTGAAACACAGATAACAGATGACCCGACGCATGACGTTATTCCTACGATTTGGGGAGAATATATTTTTTGGTATCGCAATATAAACATACTTCTCGTTCAAAATTACGTGACTGGTGAGGAATGGCAAGTGGGTTCTGGGTATGCCGGTGATATCTACAACAATTATATCGTATGGCCAGGCGTATTGTATGATATTCACACCCAGACAACGAAATCTATTAGCAGTACAGGAAACCCTTGTATTTACGGAGATTATGTAGCTTCAGTCAACTATGTGGCACATGAATTGCACTTATACAAAATCTCAACCGAGACCACTAAAATCATCAATCCCGTTGGGACGGACCCATTATTATTGGACATCTCCGAGAGGTATGTCCTTTATCTAGAAGGAAATGAATTGGACTTGTATGTATATGACATATTTTCGGAAGAGACCACCCGAATAACAGACAATTCACATTTAGAAAATGACCCGGCCATATTTGGAAACACGGCTGTATGGTGTGGCCACCGATTTTCTCCTTACAATAATATATACGGATACGACTTGGTTGCAAACAAGGAATTTCCAATATGTATGGTCGACGGATGGCAACTGAACCCGGCAATTTACGAGGACACAATCGTCTGGTCTGACTTCAGAGATGGTGTGCATCACCAGTTGTATTCTGCAGTGAAAACCACCCCCATAATATACATCTCGATAGATGGGCAGGTAGTTGCGGAAGCGGAGATAATAGATGGCTCATGCACAATTCCTGATATCTCCCCTTACATCAACAAATATCTGGGTTTACATCAGGACTCCGATGATGGTGTCGTGGACGGCTGTATTTCTGTCCCTATCTCCTTTTCATCGAATGGGGCCGGAGAGATTGATATAACGCAACTTTCATTTGATGTATATGTTGTGAGTACGGACCCCGTGGATGCGGATACCGATGATGATTTGCTTTTAGATGGCGAAGAGGTGTTAATTCATAAGACCAATCCTCTGCACAATGATTCCGATTATGATAATTTAAGCGACTTTGAGGAGGTTGCCACTTATGGCACAAATCCCAATAAAGCGGATACAGACGACGACGGGATGAAGGACGGCGACGAAATCGAAGCTTTCATCAATATATTGGGCTATGATTCATTTTGGTCAGACTTTTGGGGACTGGATGCAGATAATGACGGACTATTCAACGGTGCTTTTGATCCAGATACTGATGAGGATGGACTTCTTGATAAAGACGAAATCCTAGATGTTTATATTGTCAATCATGTGTCCAAGCAAGTGCCGATGACCGTGACACAGTATGTATATGGAAATGAATATCAGGTTGGTGCCTGGATTTATAATTTCAGGGCATACGGCACACTGCATGAGGCAACGTGCAGCTATTCTTGGGATATCGCCGGTGGTCAAGCCTTAAACATCGTATTGGGCTATTCCGGTGGAACACCGATTTATTTAACAACCCAGTTGAAAAGTGGTACAATAAACATGCTCAGTTATTGGAACAAGGATATCCTTTCCAGTGAGCTTGATTGGTATTTTAGAATATATTATAAAGTAATCGAACACACACATGTTACTATTAATACATTTACCTTCACACTCAAATGCAGCACAGATTCAACTGTCTGCGATACAGATATGGACCGATTGACAGACAAAGATGAAAAATTCGTATATCTTACATCCCCCGTGAATCCTGATTCGGACTTCGATATGTTAACTGACGGGGAAGAAGTTCTGGACATGGTGTTTACACAAACGCCCCTTTCATTTTCAACATCTGGAAATTTTGGAGGGGGGGTTGGAACCCAAACAAAAAATGTTGGAGTCCTGTTCAATGTGGTTGGGCACCCAGAGTTAGACACAGTTACGAGTAGATTTGTAGTGACAGATTATGGGATGGTACGCCCAAAAATAACGAAATATCTCAGGTACGATTCGGGACCTGAGTACCAGGTTTCAAGTGTACAAAATATTCTTTCGTTATATGGTGAGACACCCTTCTTAAATACACACACCTGGTATCTGAAATTAACTTACGACGTGTGGGGCGATGAATATGCTGATTATGTATTCAGTATAGACATGACATTCGTATCACAACATCCCGACCCACTAAATCCAGATACAGACGGCGACGGATGCATCGATTCAAGCGATGAATTCCCATTGGACCCCAACGAATCTTCCGATACGGACGGAGACCTCACCGGAAACAATGAAGATATAGACGATGATGGTGATGGCGTAGAAGACATTCAAGACAAATGGCCGTTAAACCCAACCGGTGCCAATGATACGGACGGTGATGGAATGCCGGATGAGGCTTACTCGGCACCCGATTGGTATAATGGTATGGTGCTGACAGAAGACGAAGACGATGATGGCGATTACATCCCCGATATTGTGGAGAACGAAGATGAACCTGCAGACGATGACAACATTCCGAACCGCTTGGACTCTGATTCAGACGATGATACCATACCTGATATAATAGAGGGGAGACCGGACCATACAAACCCGCCCAATACGGATAACACGGGGTCTTACGATTTCCTGGATTTGGACTCGGATGATGACGGCATCCCGGATTCCGTCGAAGGTTGGACAGATGTGGACGATGATGAAAGTCCTAACTACAGAGACCTAGATTCGGATGATGACGGCAAACTAGATTCTATTGAGGGCATTGGCGACGATGACAGTGACAACATCCCCAACTTCCTGGATGCTGATGATGCCAATGGGCCAACCGGAGACACAGATGGTGATGGCGTTCCCAACGACGTAGAAGGGATGAAGGATTCCGACCATGACGGATTGGAAGATTACCGCGACGATGATGACGATGACGACACAATTCTGACAAGAGATGAAGACCTGAATGGGGATGGCGACCCGACCAACGACCACTCAGATTCAGACGGTGTACCAAATTATCTAGACAACGATGATGACGGGGACACGGTTTTAACAAGAAACGAACTCCCAACTAATAGAGATTTAGATGAAGATGGTACTCCCGATTATCTAGACACTGATGACGATGGCGATTGGGTTCCAACGGCTATCGAATATTTACATTACGATACAGATTATGATAAGATATTGAATTACCTCGACGACGATGACGATGGTGACACAATTCTAACAAGAGACGAGGACCTGAATGGGGATGGCGACCCGACCAACGACCATACAGAAAATGATTGGATTCCGAATTATCTCGATAATGATGATGACAATGACGGATTCAAAACCAAGGACGAGATTGAAATATATAAATCTGACTGGCTCAAACTCGATACTGACGATGATGGAGTACCAGATGGTAATGACATGGACCCTTTAATTGATCTCGTAATTACAGTAAAGATCACTGAAATACGAGCCCTCGAAGCAGTTGACAGTCCAAGTGAAGCAGACTTCTACACGCGAGTAAGTTGTGACAGGGCGAAAATATCGGGTTCCTTGTACACTTGGGTCACATCCGATAGCACCATTCCGATAAAGTTCGACAACAGTCACCTGACACCAAGTGATTTGACGAATGCATTCATATTCAATGTCCCGGATAGCGAGGAGTTGCGATTGATAACTATTGATCTTTTTGACTATGATGGCAGCCCAACTTCAGACGACTGGTGCGATATAGATGGAGATTCCACAGTGAGCGAAGATGAATATTCCTCCACTGAAATCAATGACGATGGAAGAACCATGTTTCTTGTCTATTCCCTGAAAACCGGCCAGTGGACCGGCGGGGATTATCCAAATGACCCCAATGGCTACGGCCACGCTAGTGGCGAGGAGGATGACGATCCAAGGGACCAGGATGACTGCGAGCTGTGGTTCGACATTAGGCAGGATGATCGAGACGCAGATGAATTGACTTATGGACAGGAAATTGCTATTGGAACGAATCCAACAATGATAGATTCTCCGACAGGCGTATGTCCATTAGGCGATATTGATGGTGATGGACTCCCCAATTGGTATGAATGCAAACAGGATATTCGCTGGCCGCCTAGCATAATTGACATGGATGCGGGCGGTGATACGGATTATGATGGGCTTAGCAATCTCGAGGAATACACACTTCGTCCTTATAATTCGAATCCATACCGTCCAGATTTGTTTGTGGAGATGGATTATCTTGAAGGATGTGGAATACCACCGAGTGATTCCATCGAAAGTGTTATTAAAATGTTTTCAGAGATAACTACAACTTCAGTTACAACTATATCAGGTGGTATTCATTTAGTGGTTCAGATAGACCAGGAAATTCCTTTTGTTCATGAATACATAGATGAGTATGGTACTCTTCGAACATTAAATTTAATTGATGGTACGAGGGTAAATGAATTCGATGCAAATATTGTTGAAAACAATTATCACCAGAATGAGAACACACATGTTTATTGCTTAATAGTAGGTACAATTCAATTTGGCATTTTACCCGATGGAACTGTAGATGATAATGGATATGGCGGCGCAGATCCAGACTTTGGTTTCATGATTGCAAGTAATTATCTACAGGATGATTTTGGGAATAATATAGATGCGTGGAAAATTGTTTTCGCTCATGAATTAGGGCATTGTATTGGTATAGGACTGACAATAACTGAAACTTTTAATGGTAACACAGGCTTTGAGGAATTTGCAGAAATTCCATGTGTTACAGATGCTTGTTTAATGGCTTATACTATGTCAATAACTGGCGATCCCTCTACCCAAATTAATTATTGTCATGATTGCCTATCTTCATCTTTAGTTACTGACCTTAATTTTTATTTTTCAGACACTAAACATGATTCAAGTTGGGATGAGTATATCTTAATGACTGCAAGGTTATTCAATAAATTTTCTGTT
>VMTD01000028.1 GCA_013791785.1 Methanobacteriota archaeon | reverse complement strand
TTAGGGGCTGGTAGTTTACTATTTTCGGGATTTTTTGCATCAAGTATGGATGCACCATAAGCCAGTATATATCTCAAAAGAAGGGTTGACACCATTTCCCGAATAAATTAAAAAGTCTCCATTATCTCTGCATAAAAAATATATGCCGATAGGCAATACACCACCACGCAAAGGCGGTAAAGGATGGACTCGGATTACGATTCTCCGGAGATTAAGGAAGCGTTCCTTGTGCACAAGAGCGGGTGCCTCATTAGCTATGCCAATTCCAAGGGCGATGATTCACAGGACTACGACATAATCGCAGGGATGCTCACCGCCATCCAGAGCTTTGTCCGGGATACCTTCGGAGCAGGCCAGTGGTCGCTGAAGCGGCTGGAGTTCGAGGACCGGAACCTTCTCATCGAGCTGGGGGAACACATTTACCTGGCAGTTATCTACGAGGGAAAGGCCGACGTCAAGATTCAGAGCAAGTGCGAGAGGACCGTTGATATTGTACAGGAAAAGTTCTGGCAGCAATGCCGCGAATGGACAGGAGACATGGATGAATGGGCAGGCACCAAGGAGATCATCGGCTCCCTTTTCGTTCGCGAGGATGAGGAGCATGTGGACGACCGGAAGAGATGCGAACTGTGCGGTTCCATAGTGGAAGACCCGGAGCTCACTGCCTGCCAGATATGCGGGTATGACCTGTCCATGTTCACCTGAGGGATATTTTGCAGCCTGTGAAAAGAGATGTTATCGGGATTCTGACTGCCAATGTGAGGTTGTATTACGACCTCTCCAAATTTCTCAGAACCGGTAATTTAAAATTCAAAATATTGGATTTCAATAGTGCCATACCCAATGACATCGGTGTAATTCTCACATCGCCCGAGGAACTTGATGCTGTCAATTTCGAGCCGAAGATAGCCGTCGAAGACCTGGAGATTGGCATCAGGAAGGCCAGGCAGGCAATGAACGGGCTGGGAGAAGAACTGGTTCTTGTGATTGGCGTAGACCCGGGCCCGGAACCCGGAATCGCCGCGCTGTCCAACGGACTGGTCATCGAGACCCGCCAGGCCCAGAATCCGGAGCATGCGGCAGACATCATCTTCGGAATTCTGAACGGATATTCCTTCAGCCAATCCATTCTCAGAATCGGCAACGGTTCGCCCGAGTACCGGGACAGAATACTGGAACTGGTATCCGGCAACTTCAATTACGTAGAAATCGTGGATGAAACTGGCACCAGCAAGGTCGGGGAAGGACATGTGGATGCGGCTGTGCGGATTGCCAGTACCGGGGAAGGTTTTGTGGAATAGCACCCAACCCAGAACCACACAACGGCACCGGCCAACCCCATCATGCCCCGCCTGAATAGCTTCTCATGTTATCTGGAGGGCGGGGTATTCGTCATCGAATTCGGAAAATTCGATGTCGTGTGACACGATTCCCGCATCATCCTTTTAAAGCCTCGCCTGTGAGGGCGGGGTTAGCTTAAACCGGCATGCAACCCGGCCAAGAAGCTGGTTCCGGCCGTCCCGACTTTTTTGTACTTAACATGCGACGCGAAGGATGAGGGAAAAGCTCTCCATGTAAGATCCGCGTAATGTGTTTCGCCCGGCATGCGAGGGCCGGGCGAGTACCTGACATCCCCGCCCTGACAGGCGGGGTTTTCCAGTATACAGAAGCTTTGTATCACCCAGAATGCTTGCACATTGTAACCCCGGGCTTACACCCAGGGCATGCTGTATGTCAATTGCCTAACACGCATGGATACTGCTGAAATATGTCTATTTCAGCCATTTTCCGTTCTTGTAGACGGTTTCGCCGTCTGCAATGATCTCTCCGCCTCTCTCCATGTCCTTGATCATGTCCCAGTGTATTGCCGATTTGTTCTTGGCCTTGCACTCAGGGTACGCTGAACCGATGGCCATGTGGATGGTTCCGCCCAGCTTTTCGTCGAAGAGGATATTTTTTGTGAATTTCTTGATGCCGTAATTGGTGCCGATGGCTACTTCGCCGAGGCGTTTCGCGCCGTCGTCGATGCCGATGAGGCTCTGCAGTAGATCGTTACCCTTCTCGGCACCGGCCTTGACTATCTTGCCCTTCTTGAAGTTGAGAGTGATGTCCTCCACTTCCTTGCCGATGTAAATCCCGGGGAATGTGAAACGTATCTGGCCTTCCACGCTGTTCTCCACAGGAGCAGAGAACACCTCGCCATCCGGCATGTTGAACTTTCCGTCGCAGTTTATCCATTTTCTGCCTTTAACTGACATTTTCAGGTCTGTGTCCTCACCATAAAATTCGAGTTTCGACACTTTGTTCAGATATTTGACCATGGCCTCCTGGGATTTTGAGACCTTCTTCCACTCGGCGATGGGGTCTTTCCTGTCAACCAGGCATGCCGAATAAACGAATTTCTCATACTCGGAAAGTGACATGGAACCTTCCTGGGCCAGTGCCGATGTCGGGTATGGGAGACCGCACCACTTCAGTTCGCCCTTCGCGGACCGTTCCATGTAGATGTCGAATATCTCGCGGTTCGCTGCCTGGGAGCGGGCGATTTTCTTTGTATCGGCATTTGCCAGTGAGCGTGTATTTTCATCGGCCATTATCGAGATGAGGCAGTCGATGTTCTTGTAGAGGAATTTCTTGTAAGGGGAACAGTGGTCCAGGTGATGGTCCTTGGCCAGCTCGAAGTATATCTCGCTGGTCCTCTCGAAAATAGGGGTCATTATCGGGTGGCCGCCGGCAAGGAGTACTTCCCTGTACATCTCCAGGGCCAGCGGTTCTGAAAGTATCGGAGCATGTATCAGGACGGAATCGCCCTTCTTCACGTTCACGGAATAGTTCACTGTCAATTTCGCCAGTTTCTCGATTCTCGGGTCTGCCATAATATCACTGCACCGGAAACGGGCAATGACTATATGCTAATTTCGGAAAAATAGTAAGTATTCAGTGAAATGAAGCAATAACGATTGTAGATTTTAGATTTTCGATTGTAGATTTACTGCACAAATGCCGAGAACGCTCAGTCCTTCAGGGCTGAGATGAATTGGCATGAACAGTAAACGAGATAGACCGTTGCATGCCGTGCTCATGTAATCAAAGTAAATCGAAGTCAAT
>VMTD01000078.1 GCA_013791785.1 Methanobacteriota archaeon | reverse complement strand
GAAGCACCAGCGTAAGCGCTGGAAAAAAGCAGCATCATAGGAAAAATCGCGAAAGTCGGAAGCGAAATCAGGATGAAAAGAGGTCATGCCGATGGAAATTGCTTTGTTTTAGAGTATGGAATGAGATTCGGGGACAGGCTCTAAATCAGCTTTTTTTTTGTGCATTGAAGATGCGAGCAGAATCTGTGCTATGTCTGCACCAGTCAATTTCACTACCCGTAATTCACCGCCACCTGGTATTTTCAAACGTTGGTAAGGAATTCCAGAACCATCCTTCATTCCATAATGCCAAATATCTTCCTTTAGAAATTCGTACCCCAGATTTTGGATTAATCCATCTATCAATCCCTCTTCAAACTGGTGTTTGGTCAATAAATTCGTTGGGTACGCGAATGTAGCATTGATTCGATTTGATAGACCTCTGTGAAATGGTGCTACTGCGTAAAAGGCGGCTGCCCTGCTTTTACCAGTGCCTGTTGGCGCATGAATTCTTCCGAATTTTATATCCGTAACCAAGGCGGAATACTGATGTAGGTGTAATCCTCCAGAGTTCCATATCTCTTCAAATTCTGGAGGAGGTGGAAATAGTTCGTGTATTTCGGGTTTAAGGGTAATGGTTGTTTGGCTCACCATAATACTGGCACCACATATCTATTAGGACCTTTCTTGATTATTTGAGCTCTGATTGGTTCTATAATCGTGCCTTCGAATAAAGGGCTGGGTGGAATGCTATACTGAAATGTGTCTGTCATCTTGATGTTATCAGAAAAATCGAGTGGATTGATGGGATGTGATATTTCTCCCTTGAAATGTTGAATCTCTATGATTTCGTCAGCATCTTCTAGGTTAACCCTCTGCAAGGTTTGTTTTCCACCATATGTTATAATGAATTCTTGGTCGAGTTGTTTAGTTGAGGCTACTGCGAAGCGGAATGTGGAGCCAGCGCGAACTACTTCCTTATATTGGAGAACGGTATATTTACCTTGATAGGTTTTTCGGGAGCCAGGAGTCAGTTTTTCGGGATTTTTTAATAACTGTGGAGCTTCTGGAAATGGGTGGAATGTTTGAAATTCAAATTCTGTGTTCAATGGAATGGCAGGTGTAGCGTATATTGGCTGACCTTTGAGATTCTCTAAATGGTCTTTTTCGGGATCTCCGTGAATACCATTTAAAGCGAACCTTAGAGCCCAGTTATGAAGAATTTGGCCTGTTTTAATGATATTTCCATACTCATTGGAGCGAAAGGAAAGCGGATTTTCCAGATGAAGTGTGGCTTCGTAGGCGAACATGTATTCACTTCTTTTTTGAATCAGAGAGATATCCTTCTACCTCTTTGTACCATACCTGGACATCGACTTGCTTGTGCGCATCTAACATGATTTCTATCGGGTCCTTTAATTTTGGAGTCGAAACAATCTCAGCCCCTCTTTCTTTAGCTATTTTCTCGCACTGAGATTTCAATTCAGCAATATTTTTTACGCGAGACACGAGTTCATAGCTTGTAATCACCGGTCTGTGTCCTTTGAAAATTGCCACAATCTCGTTTGTCATTCTGCCATAATGCCGACTTCTAGCCCCATAGCTGTTTGTTGAGAGGATACTGTCCAATATCAAGTTAAGAATTTCAGGGGTGTCATTTTTTATGGTTATGACGTGAACAAAAGAGCCTCCAAAAACAAATGTTTCACTTGCCAGTGCTGTACCCGTTCTTTGCGTTTTTGTACTGACTGCATTAATTGTCAGAGTTTCGATATCACTATCCCCTAGGGAGAAGGCATCATCATAAAGCACTATACCGGGTCTTCCATAATTCCCTTTTTTCCCGCTTCTTAAACCTCCATGCGTATAACATACCGGGCATTTCATGCAGAGGCCTTCTATTCCCTTTTCCTCTTTCCCAGTAGGTGTTATATGGCACACAGAACCTCCGAAGTTGTCTTTTAAGGAATTTCGAGTTTCCAGAAGGGTTCTTCTCTCCTTTGCCGCAAGCTTTCGGCCAAGAATGACTGGTCGTTCCTCCATTTTGCCATCCACAGTTGGTGTCTGTGCCATATTTGGTTCGTTTCGATCCTCAGTCACAAATATGCCACGACCCTGCAATTTTCTTGCTATTACAATTTGATACATCTTTAGTCCTCCTTCCTTGGATTATATGCGATTGCCATAATTGCCGCATTAATGAAGTCGTTTCTGGCCATGTGGTTGTTCCTCAATTTCCAGAGTTCCTTGGCGATTTCAGTTAGCGCTTTTTCAACCTCTGCGAGACGCTCGTCTGAGACCGTCCATGTTCCAGTTATTGAATTTTTCATTATTCTGGCTCTCAGTTGTTTTTTGCCGAGTTCAGAAATGCGCTGTATTATTTCAGAATCATCAGTGCCATATTCTGAGGAATGTTTGGCAGCAGTCCTTGTCGCTCTATCCATGCGTCTAAAGATGCCTTCCGCAGCTTTGAAACGCTCGTCCCTGTTCTCAACGAGAAGAGGTATTGTTCTAATCCTCTCCAATAGTGTCCCCTCATTTTCTGTGCTTTTCATGTTAATCAACTCCTGTATATCTGTGATATGATATGCTTTAATTTTATCTCTACGATGCCTGATGGCAAGCAGAGTTCCCCAGCCCCAATCATTCCGAGTTAATTTCTGCCATACTTGATTGGCAGGAAATACCTTTTGGGGATGTGTTTTACTGAGCATTTTCATGATTCCACCATATTTCTCCCAGTCTGAAAAATCGATTCGCATTCCGCATCCAGTTAACATGCTTTTTCCTGGATGCTGAGGCCCTGCGCTAATTGTTCCGTGAAGTCCATGCATAAAAAGCAAATCAGCGTACGAACGATATTCTTTGGTTGTCTCGTGCTCAAACTCTAACGTATACCCCAGAGTATTAACAAGTGCTTTGTTTGGTGTGTCAGCATGCAGGTCGAGTATGACATAATGGGAAGAAACCCAAGAAGGTATGAACTCCTGCGTTACCAATCCCTGCCAGAATATGTTTTCCCAGTCTATTCTCGCTTGATTGTATGCTGGCGTGGCATCAACATGGAATTTACCCTTTACCAGGCGAGGTAAAATATAGGCTTGCGCAGTAAAACATAAATCACAAACTTGAATCTTATTTTTATCGGCCACTGAAGAGGTCCATGTATCAGTGGGCAAATTGCCAGTGGGTGCGTCCCGAGTCGGATTTCTACGCTTGCACGAAAAGCAATAATTATTAACACTTCTTTTTTTATACTTGCTGTTCCATTGTGTTTTTCGATAGTGTTCATATGCAATTTTAGAGGTTGCTGTGGCATCTAAAATATCATCGCTCCAATGAAAAATATCCAAATTCAAACTAATTGATTGTTGAGGGGGCGATGTGTTGTTAATAATTAATTCGATTACCTTTGCAATGTAATCGTTTGGGTCTGTGGCCCCTATGTTCTTAGCCACTGTTATTGCAATCTCCTTATCTGGAACAGGACTACCTGGGTGATCGATTGATGTCAAAGGTACTGTCGTTCCGAGAAGATTATTGTTTGTAGGTTGGACTCGTTTTGTTACATCTAAAAGTATTCTGAAAGGTCCAAACCACAATTCACGCTCATCTACTGGAAGACCTTTTTTCTTATTATTTGATAATTGCTTCTCTCTATTTTTTAAAGATTTATCAATCTCCTCTAATATGCGTGATTTATCTGTATGAATTCGAATAAAGAATGAATCCTGGTCGCGTATTGGCAATTCCGATACCCAACTATATACTCTTTTTAAGGTTTCTGAACCTTCATGAGACAGAGATAATTCTGTTGTTACAGTTTTATTAATTCTATCTTTAAAGGCTTCAATATTGATTGACTCTTGAATAAGGTATAACGATTGAAGTTTGTTGGTTAGTAATAAAACTGCGCGATTATCTTTCTCAGCTTCAATATCTGCAATACTTAGCGCATAATAACTTGCGGGGTGATCTTCTGCTGACAAAACTATTGGTTTGTAATTAGGTTGAAGAAACGCTGCAACTTCATTAACCAAGCTGGAATCTATCCTGGTTTTGCTGGTAATCTTGTCTGCGAGTTTAATTATTTTCATTATTCTCTCGACATCAACGTTCGAAAGAGTTTTTCTTGTATGGTGTTCAGTTATTAGTTCGATAATTAGATTCTTTTCTTCATCCGAGATTGGTGCATAGCTAGATGTGAGGTATTCATTATTAAATATTTCAATAATTTTGTTTCTCACATTTTCATCAGGTGTGTGTGGACCATGACCACGATTCCCCCAACTCTCGGTCCCTTTCCCCGCATCATGAAGAAGCGATGCCCAACATAGAACTCTCTTTTCAGTCTCATTTAATTTTACTGGTATCAAGCGACTGATTGTTTCAGCACAGTAATAAGTATTTAGACAATGCCAATAAAGAGTTTGAGGTGGAGTTGATTTCCCCAAAATTTTGTTGTAGCCAAGGTATCGCAGAGGTTTTTCTGGTAAAAAAACCTGATTTTTAATCAATATTATTCCCTCCTGTGGGCACAACCATCCCGAACCCCAGCGCCGGACTCAACCCAATCCCATGATTCACTAGGAACCGCAACTGCTCCTCCTCGCCGTCCAGCAGCATTCTACCCTTCTGCGCGAGAACCGTTCTTTCCTTTATCGTCCTCTTGCGTACCGCCTGGGGCTCGAAGTGAATTACTTTCACGGTTCCCTCGACCTTCATGTAATTCTTTATCTGCGTGTTCATGGCCGCTTCCAGGGTCTCCTTGTATCCGGGAGTATCGTGGACTATGCTCTTGCCAGTCTCTTTGTTCCGCAGAAGTATGGGGCTGAGTGTCACGAACTCGCCAGATCGAACCACCGGTTCCTCTATCTGGAGTCCAGTTATCATGAATTCAGTTCCGCCAACACGAAGTTTCAGGCTCGGAGTCAGGGCCTTGGAAACGATGCGAAGAACAGTCTCATTGGCGGTTCCAACCCGGAACCACGCTTCTGTGGGCTTTCCGCTGACTCTGTGTATCTCAGATAAAACATAAGCTGAACGATAATGTGATTCGTGCAATGCCTCTGCTGCACCATCTGCATTATCTTTCAATAAAGTGTAGACCGCGCTTCCGAGATGGAAGTTGTGGTCGTAGGACGCGTCTTTCCTCCCCGTTCTCTGCAACCGCACCGTGACGTGCATACACCCTAATCGGCAGGGTGGTATTTAAGAGTTAACGGGGGGTCGCCGAAAGTGTTCTTATACATTGTTAATACCAATGTCTATATTATGAACACTTTGTACGCTCATCCGCGTCCAATTTACAATGCTGGAAAATATAATCGTCCTTCATGTTTTCCCTCACTCTTCGAACATAATTGCTTGTGCGAAAAGTATTCCTTATAAAGGCTTCGTTTCCCATGCGAAGCTTTTGATGCTTTCCGTCGTTTTGCATGCGAAGCTCTTTTAAGCAGCATCCCCAACACCAATCCTTGTTCGTGCATCCCTTGCATATCGGAATATTCCTCGGTCCGGCATTAGCCAAGGGCGGTCTGCATGGACTTCGAAGCCAGTATGGGCCTCATCCCGTCCCTGAGTTCATTGGGCACGAACGCTATCTTGTAGTTCCTGTCCCCGAATCCCATTTTACCCACGAAAAGCAGTCCTTTCTGCCTGAGCTCCGCGATGGGGGATTCGCATTTCCCTTCATCCCAGAAGAATCTCATGTCGTCATCGAAGCTTTTGAGCATCCCGTATTTCACAAAACCGCCCTGTGCCAGGCAAAGGCGCAAGGCGTCCTTTGACTGTTCGAACAGACCATTGACGATGATTTCTATTTCTGCGGTCAGCTTGCTCTCTATTTTACATATCTTATCTTTTTTAAGTCTCTCTTTTATCCTGTAATGCTTGCACATCCAGTCTATCCAGTGCGAAGGGTACTTGTTCATCACGGATTGAAATGTGGAGCCCTTGCGCAACTGTATGTTCTCGATCTTATCGACCTGCCCGGTTTCAAATGCATTCATGAAGATTTCCGGGTCCAATATCAGTGGCGTCGTTTTGATCACGAAGATGCCGGTAAATCGGTAGTGGTCGCCGAATGGGTGTATTCTGCCAGTCAACAACTTATTAGGAGGTATCGACGGAACCTCCCTGGGTAGGGTAACATCATAGACTGTTTGATCTTCCAAGTCCTTGATTTTCAGGAATCTATCTTTCCCTGATATGACCGCGAAATTAGACCGTATCATGTTCTTCATTTGGAGGATGTTCTGTTTCATCCCCGGCGCCATGTCCTTCGAGGCTTCTGCGAATTCCTCTGCAATGGTCTGGCCTGTTTCCGGCAGGACCTTTTCGAAGAACAACCAACAAAGGTAGTTCTTTTCCCAGGCGTCGTCCGGAATATCCCAGTCATTTTCTGGAAATTCCGTACTGAATCGTTGATATAGTTCCTCCACGCGGTCGCCGTACTTCTCGATCGCGTATTCGAAAATCGCTTGGGACATCGTTTCCTCGGTTATCACGGTGAACACCTCTAACCCCTATCTCCGACGATTTGCCGGCGGGGCATACATTCCCGATGCACAACCGACCATAAATATTTGTCCCACTGAGAACGTCATCCGCGGAGAGTCGGTGCTGGCTTGTAGCGCATCCCACATGCGAAAGCCTCACTTTCGCCCCATCTTCCCGACCAGTTTCCGCATCTTCTTCTCCCGCGCGATCTCGGCATACAGGAACGCTTCATCTCTCGAATCCTCTGTCACGAGCACTGCGACCTTTCCCACCGCGCTCCGGCCAGTCCTCCCGCGCCTCTGGATGGTCCTGATCTCACTGGGCACTGGTTCGTAGAAAACGACGATGTCCACCGCCGGAATGTCCAGCCCCTCCTCGGCCACGCTGCTCGCGACCATGATGTTGAATTCTCTCTTCCTGAAACTGTCGAGTATCTCGACCTGTTCTTTCTGCGACATCCCTTTCTCGTCATCGCGATTGGCCTGCCCGACGAACCGGACCGGGCTCAGTCCCTCATCCTTTAATCGCGTGATAATCGTTGATATCGTGTCGCGGAATTGCGAGAACACTATAATGAGCGAGTCCGGATTTCCCGCGAGTTGTTCCTTCAGTATCCCGACGAGCGCGTCCTCCTTCGGGTGCGAACTGCCGCGGTGCTTCCTGCAGTACTTCAGAGCGCTAGCCACGGCCGGCTCGCCGAGGAACGATTTCTCGGTCCTGGAGAGCTTGTCCTGCGAGAGCATGCGTTCGAGATAGAGCCTCAGCGGCGCGACGCCCTGCGTTTCGAGCAGTTCCAGGCAGTGGCAGAGCTGGAGCGCAATCGCCTGATTGAACATCGCGCCGAACAGCATCCCGCTGCGCCGCGTTGCGATGCGGGCGCGGATGGCGGCACCGGTCGCGATTATCTCCTTCTTCGGCACGCTCTGGCCCTTGCGCCAGCGCCGCAGAAAACCGGTTCGTTTCAGTTTGTTTATGCGTTCGGTCAGGCTATCCTCCAGCGCGTCGCGCATCTCTATCATCTGGGGCGTCAACTGGACCTTCGACCAGGCCACGTCGATATGCTTGACGTAGTCCACAACATCCTCGTCGTGCGGGCCGCGCGCCTCGACGCGCTCGATGCCGAGATTCGCAACGACCTCTTCGACACGCTCTATCTCGGAACCGGGCGACGCTGTCAGCCCAAGCACGAGCGGCGACCGGGCCTGAGCCCTGTATTGTTTCGAGATGTTGACGTACGAATATTCGCCGACGGCCCTGTGCGCCTCGTCGAATATCAGCAACGAAATGTTTTCCAACGTGTATCGCTTCTTCTCGATGTCGTTCCCGATTCCCTGCGGCGTCGCGAATATGAACGAAGCCTCCGTCCAGAGCCGCGCCCGCTTCGCGGCGTTGGTCGAGCCCGTGAAGAGCTCCATCCGTTCGGGGGTGTCGAGAAACCTGGAAAACGACTGCATGTGCTGCTGGGCGAGCGGCTTGGTCGGCGCGAGGAAGAGGACCTTTCCGCCCCGATGGAACTTGACGTCGGCGGCGACCATTGCGGCGATGACTGTCTTGCCGAGTCCCGTGGGAAGGACTATGAGCGTGCTCTCGTCCACGGCGGAGGCGGCGAGATTGAGCTGGAACTCGCGGTATTGCACGCTCTGCGGCCTAAGGAGTGGATGCGCGATGTACGATTCGGAAATCGTGAAACAGTCGCGGTGAGGTCGGGAGGCCGGGGATGCAGTTGGTTTCCGACAAGCCTCGCCAACGGCACCGAACTCGGCCAACGTGTGCTGCTTCATTACCCGGGCATATAATAGAACCAAGATATAACTTTTCCATCCAAGAGGTAAGTATTCAGTGAAATGAAGCGATTATAGGGGTTGGCTATTGTAGATTGACGATTGTAGATTGTAGATTTATGACGGATTGGCGGCGTGGCGTATTCTCAACATAAATCTAAAATCTAAGATCTAAAATTTCAGAAGACTGAACTCTTACCCTTCGAACATTATACTTTATATTCCTTAATCCTATCCCCAGCCGTGGTATTTATGTTCATCGCGGACATCAGAATAAAGCTCAAGAAGGGCGTTGCGGACCCGGAAGGAAAGAACACCATGAAAGCCCTGGAACTGCTGGGTTTCTACGAGGTTGTGGCGGTCGATACGTCCAAATTCTTCTCTGTGAAACTCGACACCCAGGACGAATCCGAGGCCCGGACCCAGGTCGAAAAAATGTGTCAGAACCTTTTGGCGAACCCGGTCATCAATGAATATTCCTATGATATTCGAACGGTCGAGGGGGCATGACTTGGCCCAGGAAGGCCTGTACCGGAAACTCGAGGCGCCTTTCCCCCTGAGCGAGATACTTCTCTCCGGGGCGGATGATGAGCAGCTGAAATCCATATCCTCAAAAAGCGGTACCGGTCTGAGCCTGGATGAGATGAAGATGCTTGTTGATTACTTCGGCAATCTGGGCCGCAATCCCACCGATGTTGAGCTGCAGTCAATCGGCCAGGCATGGTCCGAGCATTGCTGTTACAAGAGTTCCAAGCAGATACTGAAAGAATTCGTTTTCGGCATAGACAATTCCCAGGTCATCGACCGCGGTGACGCGGGAGTCATGGAGTTCGATGAAGAAAATGCTTACTCGCTGCGAATAGAGTCACACAACCATCCCAGCGCCGTTGAACCGTACGGCGGGGCCGCCACCGGCATCGGCGGCATAGTTCGGGACGTGCTTTGCATGGGCTGCCAGCCCATCGCACTTATCGACCCTCTGTTCTTCGGAATGCTGGACACCCCGGTGTACGAGCTACCCAGGGGCACCAAGCACCCGCGGTACCTGTTCGGCGGCGTTGTTTCCGGCATAAGGGATTATGGCAATCGGATAGGCGTGCCGACAATCAGCGGCGGAGTTTTCTTCGATGATTCATATACCGGCAACTGTCTGGTTAACGTCGGTTGTGTGGGCATAGCCAGGAAGGAGCATCTCTACAAAAACCGTGTCGGCGGAGTTGGGGACAACCTTGTCCTGGTGGGCGGTCGCACAGGTCGCGACGGAATTCACGGCGTCACTTTCGCATCGGCGGTTCTCACCGGTGAGTCCGAGACGGAAAGTCGCGGCGCAGTGCAGCTCGGAGACCCAATCACCAAGGAACCAGTCATCCACGCTGTCCTGGAGGTTGGCAGGCGCGGCATCATCACCGGAATGAAGGACCTCGGCGGGGGCGGATTATCTTGCGTGTGCGGGGAACTGGCCTATGCTGCCGGTTTCGGTGTCGAAGTCCAACTGGACAGGGTTCCGCTGAAGGAGGAAGGCCTCATGCCATGGGAGATATGGGTGTCGGAATCCCAGGAGAGGATGATGCTGGCCGTTACCGATGATAACCTGGAAGAAGTACTTCATGTTTTCAAACTGAACGACGTTGAGGCAAATGTAATCGGCAGGGTCATTCCCGAGCAGGTTGCCAGGGTGTTCTTCGAAGGCGTGAAAATTCTCGAGCTCGAGTTAAAATTTCTCACCGGCGGTCCCGAATACTGCCGCCCCAGAACAATCAGGGAACCGTCTCACCACGTATTTGAAAAAGCACCATCCAGACAGATCGGGCATAAGGAAGCTCTTCTTGAACTTCTTGCCTCGCAGAACATCTGCTCAAGGGACTGGGTCATACGTCAATATGACCACGAGGTCCGCGGCGCCACCGTTCTGAAGCCGCTGCAGGGCGTCATGGGTCATTCCTGTCATGGAGATGCGTCCGTCCTGAAACCGGTGGAGGATACATGGAAAGGCCTGGCCATAACAACGGCAGTTAACCCGTGGGTAACAGCCATTGACCCGTACCGCGGCGGAAAGGCCGTCATGGACGAGATGTGCCGGAACCTGGTGGCTGTGGGCGCAAGGCCGCATTCCTTCAGCAATTGCCTGAATTTCGGAAACCCGGAGATACCGAAACGTCTGGGCGAGTTCCATGAGGCAGTCAGGGGAATGGGCGAAGCTGCGGCAAAACTGGACATACCTACCCCCAGCGGAAATGTGAGCTTCTACAACGAGAGCGAGTCCGGTTCGGTGTTGCCGACCGCAGTCGTTCTGGGCGTGGGCATACTTCCCGATGTGAGAAAGGCCATAACTTCCGACTTGAAATCCTCCGGGAATCAGATTTATCTGGTGGGGCGAACAGAGCCGGAAATGGGCGGTTCATCTTACAATCGTCTCGTGGGCGCGAAAAGCCCACTGGTGCCGGATACCGACCTGGGCGTGCTGAAGACCAGCATGGACGCTCTGCTTTCTGCCATGTCACAGGGCCTGGTCAAATCATGCCACGACATATCGGACGGCGGTCTCGCAGTTGCAATATCGGAAATGTGCATAGGCGGTCAGCTCGGCGCGGAAGTTGACATCGAGGTCCTGGAGAACTTGCCTTCCGAAATACTGTTATTCTCGGAATCAAACACACGCTGGCTGGTGGAACTCACGCCCTCAGATGCCGAAAAGTTCGAGGAAATCCTCGGTGAATTGGCCACCAGGCTCGGAGAGGTTGGCGGGTCTGAACTGGTAATATGCTCTGACGAGGAAATTCTCATCAACATTGGCATAGCCGATCTGGAAAGCGCATGGCACAATACATTATGGAAACTCATGGGGGGCAGCGAATGAAGCTCGAAGACCTCAAGATATGCATTCTGAGAATCGAAGGTACGAACTGTGAGGATGAATCCTTCCAGGCCTTCAAACGTCTGGGCGCAAATCCGGAAATGGTGCATCTGAAACAGCTCACAGGCCAGGATGTACTGGAGACCGAGAAGCGTGACCTTATGGACTTTCACATACTCATGATTCCCGGTGGATTTTCGTCTGGTGATTACGTCCGCGCCGGCGCAATATGGGCCGCCAGGATGAAGAGTAAACTGTCCGCACCGCTCACGGAATTCGTCAGGGAAGGCCGCGCAGTTCTCGGCGTGTGCAATGGTTTCCAGGTGCTTGTGGAAATGGGATTCCTGCCGGGTCTGAATGGCATAATGAGCTCTGTTCCGGATGCGGTGCTGGCCACAAACGAGTCTTCCAGGTTCGAGTGCCGCCCGACATTATTGAAATATGAAAATAATTATACTTCTATATTTACACAGAAATTAAAATCCGGCCAGATTCTGCTGATACCGTCCGCACATGCAGAGGGAAAGTTGCTGTTTCCGCCGGAAAAGGCCGAGAAGATATACCAGCAATTGGAGGATAACGACCAAATAGTATTCAAATACGTTGACCCGGACGGCGAGTATGCCGGTTATCCGTGGAATCCGAACGGGTCTCCGCACAACATCGCCGGAATTTGCAATCCCGCAGGAAATGTCCTGGGCATGATGCCCCACCCCGAACGGGTGTTCCACAGGTTCACCCATCCTGACTGGACCCGGGGCTTCGGCACCGATATCGGCGACGGCCGCGTTATATTCGAGAGCGTCCTGGAACATGTCTGCAAGAAATTCTGACAAAGTTTAAATTCTCAGTTAACTATATGATTTAAGTGATAGGCATGGAAGAAGAAATTCATTCTGGGAACAAAGGGCGCGCTAAACCTCTCGGATGCTGTGGGAAGTCCCACGATACGTTTATAAAAGCAATGGGGGATACACCTATGTGCCTAGCATGAAGGGAAGGAACTTTGCTGCGACAGTATCGGCGTATGGGAAACGGGCTACCGAATCCCCCGACACAATGGCTAAAGCGAATTTCTTCAAAGCAACAGGGCGTGAGAACGATGACCAATAAAAAAAGCAATGAAGATGAGAAGAAAAGAGGGATTAAGATGAAACCGAAATTAAATCTGGATGAGAACAAGAACAAGATTTTTGCAGTATTGATCGTGGCACTGTTATTTACAGCGGTCCTCATATCAATATGCCTTGTGTCTGTTCCGGCCGGATACAAAGGTGTTGTGGTGAGAGGAATCGGAATCGGGCATGTTTTCGATGAGGGGTTCAACTTCAAGAATCCGCTGTCAACAGTGGAACTTGTAAGATACAATACCCAGAGAGTAGAATTCATCGGAGCATATGCTGCCGACGACAACGAGGGGAACATTGTAGTCAATTCAAAGGACAATGTGGCAATATACATGGACTTCCAGGTGGTCTTCCATCTGGACCCCAACCAGGTTTCGAATATTCGCATAGAGAACGGTAATTTCGTGGAAACGATAGTGATTCCGTATTGCCGTTCAGTTCCAAGAAATGTCTGCGCGAATTTCGACGCACTCGAGATTCGCGGGGACAGCAGGTCGCTTGTGGCAGCGGCCATTCAGCAGAATTTGACCGCGCTGTTCTCCGAGAAGCACATTATTCTCGAGGAATTTGCACTGCAGGAACTTTCACTTCCGCCGGCATATGAGGACGCCATCACCGCCAAGAAGGTCGCCGAGCAGAATGTCATCACCGAGCAGTACAACCTGGGTGCCCAGCTGTACATCGCCGAGAGGACCATAGTGGATGCACAGGCCGCCGCAAATGTGACCATCATCGATGCAGAGGCAAAGGCAACCGCAGTGGGTATAATCATGGAGCAGTTCGGAATCACAAATGAGACCGAGGCGTCCATGGTGTATCTCAACTGGCTGTACATTCGAGCGTTGACTGACCCGAACTCCAACATCCAGTATGTCATGGGTGATAATCCATTCATACTTGACCTGAACACGAACATCACCGGGTAAGCAATCCGAATAGGGCAGCTGACATCGTTTGGCTGCCCATCCTTTCCATTTTTATTAATTTCATTCATTATCCTCTTCGCCTGCGATATGTTTATATTATCGGCAGTCAATGCAGTGTTATGGCAAGAATGAAGGGGACAATACAGTTGGTGGCGTTAGGTTTCAGCATCCTGTTATTGCTGGCAACCTGCAGTGTGATTGCCGATGAGCCTGAAACAGTTTACATTGCCGACGGCGGCCATTACGCCGCCGGACCGTTTTACGCCTACGGCACCATGGACCTTTGGGTGAACATGACCGTGACGGACGGCGGGAACGTTGATGTTTACATAATGACCGCGACCCAGTATGAGAACTCTTACCCATACGATTCCGGAGAATCGCTTTCCGTATCTTATAGAAACAGTTCTGTATTGAACACCGCTTCTGCCAGCATTCATTATATCTCGGAAAGCACGGACATGTACATGGGCGAGACGTTATTTGTGGTGGTGGACAACAGAAATTGTACCCTCACATCGGATGACGCCACACCCACGGGCCGGGTAAATGTCATGCTCGAAATTGATTACACTGAAGATTATTACGAATATTATCCGTTTGATGATTTCCCGATATTTCTGTGTACGCTGGTGCCGATAATAGCCATTATAGTGATCGCCGCCATACTGATCTGGGCCACAATATACACAGGCAAGAGCAGGCAGCCGCCCATGCTCCCCTATCCCGCACCGCCCGAGCCGCCCAAACAGTGATACCTTTTTTTATCAGAAGTGCATTCACTCATCAGGTAATACTATGAAGCTGTTGGTCAAGGGCAAAGTCAAGGAAGTATTCGAGCTGGATGAGAACACACTGAGATTTAGATTTACTGACCAGATTTCCGTGTTCGATAAGATCATACCGAGCATGATACCCAGAAAGGGTGAGAGCCTGTGCCGCGGTTCGGCATTCTGGTTTCAGCTGGCCGGGAAGAACGGCATCGATTCGCATTTCATCGACATGCCTGCGCCCAATGAAATGGACGTGAAACGCATCCGCCAGGTAAAGAAGCTGGACATGCCCGATTCCGAGCGCAAGAATGTAATGCTGCCCCTGGAATTCATATGTCGGCATTTTATCGCCGGTTCAATGTGGGACCGATTGAAGGCCGGAAAGGTTGACAAAAAGGACCTTGGCATTACGGGAGAACCAGAGTACGGCATGCGCATTCCGGAGCCGTTATTCGAAGTCACGACCAAATTCGAGGAGTTCGACAGGGCCATAACATTCCGGGAGGCAATGGACAGTTTCGGCCTGAAGAAGGAAGAACTCGAGCAAGCCAGGGAACTCACACTGAAAATGGATAAACTCATTTCCAGCGAGGTGGAGAAGCGCGGTTTGCTTCATGTCGATGGCAAGAAGGAATATGCCCTCGGCGCGGAAGGCCAGCTCATGCTCATCGATACATTCGGAACGCCTGACGAGGATCGGTTCTGGGACGTGAAAGCCTATGAACAGGGTCGCTTCGTGGAATTGAGCAAGGAGTTCGTCCGCCAGTATTATCGTGGAACCCGTTACCACGAGAAGCTGATGGAGGCCAGGGATGCAGGTCAAGTGGAACCCGACATTCCGGAACTTCCGCCGCAGATGGTGGATGATACCGCCGAACTCTACGCGAAACTTTTTGAGCGTCTCACCGGCCAGGAGTTCTGATGCCGTTTCCGATACTCGACAATCACATGCATCTCCAGCCAGAGGGCCGTAACGTGGAATGGGTGAAGGAGTTCCATAAGGCCGGCGGGACACACATGATTTTATCTCATCTGCCATATAAAAATATCAAGATAAAAACAGGCCAGGACTTCAGAAAACAGTACGAAATAACGCTCAAACTTGCCGAAAAATGCCGCCTTGAAACCGACGTGAAAGTATACGTTATGCTCGGCCCCTACCCCGGGTACATGGCATGGTTGTGGGAAGAGCTGGGCGAGGAAAAGACTGTCGAGACCATGACTGTCGGAATGGACATCGCCGCCGAATTCGTGCAAGAAGGCAAGGCCCTGGGCATCGGCGAGATAGGCCGTCCGCATTTTCCTGTTTCTCCAGCCATCTGGAAAAGGTCGAACGAGGTTCTGAAATACGGCATGAAACTGGCCAAAGAGAACGGATGCACGGTACAACTTCACACGGAGAGCGCCAGTACTGAGGTCTGGCATGAACTCGCAGGCTTTGCGGATGAGGCCAGCCTTCCCAGGGAAAGGGTCGTGAAGCATTACTCCGGTCCGGCGATACTGGATTCCGAAAATTTTGGTTTATTTCCATCTGTCCTGGCGTCCAAGACCAACATCTCGGTCGCAGCCGGGAAGGGTGACAGATTCATGATGGAAACGGACTTTCTGGATGACCCTGGGCGGCCCGGCGCGGTGCTGGCAGCCACCACGGTCCCGAAACGGACAAAGGCATACCTGGAATCGGGGATATTCACCGACGAGATGGTCGCCAGGATTCACGGGGACTGGCCCCGGAAAGTGTACGGGCTGGATATTTCCCTAGATTGATTCTTCAATCTCCGGGTTTTCCTCCGATTCTTCCACTCCCTCTGAACCATCCTTTTCGAAATCTGCTTCATCATTACCGGCTGCAGGTGTGCTGACGTTCGTTCTCCTGTTCATCAGTCCGATGAGTATCGAGATTATGGCAAGTATTATCAACACTGCCAGGAGCATGGTGCCCAGGTCTATCTTGGATATCTCGGAATTGCTCGTGGTGCCAATGTCATCGCTGAGTTGCGTCTCCGCAGCCTGCAGTGCCAGATCCAGTTCCTCCAGATCGGTTATTATGCCGTCCAGCTTGACGAGGTTCTCCAGGGTGGTGTTGATGACCTGCAACTGTTCGTCGGTGAGGTCCCGGAAGCCGCTGATATCGTCGGTGATTCCCAGCAGGTCATCGCTTATGCCGGTATCATGGGCAGAGAGGTTCTGGGCAAGTTCCGAAACGATGTAATTCACAATCGCAAGGCTCTGCTGGTCCAGCGTTACCATGAGATTTGAAAGTGTTGTCATGTTCTGCCTTATTGCCGTGTCGTGGCTCGTGATATTGCTCTGCACTGTTGCCACGTCTGCAAGTATCTGGGTGGTGTTCGCCACAAGCTGGTCTCTGGTCATGTTGCCCTGGTTCTGCACAAGTGCATCAAGTGCGGCGAGAAGTGCCTGGATATCCGAGTCATGTGTCGTCAGGTTGCCATCTACGCTGTCCAGCAGGGCATAGGTCTGGTTGACCCTGTCCAGTATCTGAGTTCTTGTTAAATTATGCTGGGCATCCACTGCATCGGATAGCAATGCAATGGAATTGATCAGGGCATTGTGCTGCAAAGTGAGATTTGTCTCCATTGCAAAGAACCGGCCCATTACATCCAGAAGGTCGGCCGTGAGATTGTTGTAGAACTCAGTGGTCATGGCCTCAAGGTCTGCCATGTGCTGGTGCAATGTCATGTTGGTTGCCGTAAGGTTCGCGTCCATCTCGTGAAGCATGAGGTCCAGCCAGTTGCTGAGGTCGGATATGTTGCCGGAAAGGTTTCCTTCCAGCATTGTCAAACGGCCGCCAAGGGTGATGTTCATCCCCGCAAGGTCGTCAGTGACGCTCGCCAGCAGGTTCTGAATGTCGAGTGCGAGCGTTGCATTCACGCCTGCCAGTTCCACCAGGAAATTATTTTCCAGGTTTGTCAGGGATGTATGCAGCGATGTGTTGACAGCGTTCAATTGTGATGATAAATCATTCACCAGTCCGGAAAGACTTGAGTTCATTCCTGCAATATCATTCACAATATCGAACAGCGTGTTGTTCATGAGCACCAAATCAGCCCTCATCCGGGTGATGTTCTCCAGAATACTGCTTATGTTCCCTTCCATATTAACGAATGAATTCCAGATATCCTCGAAGGTCTGGTTCATGTTCTGGAATGTGCTGTTGATGTCATTGAACGTGCTGTTGAAATCGTTGAAGGTATTGTTCATGTCAATAAGGGTATTATTCATGTCCCCAACCGTCTGATTCAAGTCCCCCAGCTGGTCCTGGACACTCTGTCCCACAACATCGAACTGCGTTGTATCGTTCGCTGTCCAGACAAGCACTTCTCCGACATATCCGTAGGCCATGGCCGTAACATCATAGGTGCCGAGGGCCGCGTCGCTGGGCAGTGACATGGTTATCTGGTACATGTCATCGACCGGCAGATTGTAGGTGGAAGTGTACTGCGTGTATCCTGTGGGCTCGTCATAGCTAAGAACGATACCCAGGTTGTCAAATGTCGGCGGGGCGTTGATTATGTCGATAAGGACTGCAACATCCTCGTCCGGCGAGTATTCCGGTTCCGGGGTGCTTACCGATATGTAATTTCCTGCATTCAGAAGATTGTTTGGAATCAGAGTAACAGTTGTGTTAATATTCGGGCTGTAAAGAAGTATAGCTTCTGCGGTTATGGCGAATGGCACATCCTCGGCCAGTGTGTTGGTGTTCAGGATGAACTGGTAGTTGTTCGTGCCGTCATAGCCCATGAGTACTCCGTCAACGTAAAAATTAACACCGTTTATGCCAATACCAGTTACCGCAGCTTCCACAAGTATTGTGCCGCTGACAAGCTGGCCATTACTGTGGCTGTTTATCATTACTGCTCCGGTTGAAGGGCTGCCAAATGGTGTGGTTAATGGATAGTTGTCCTGACCTCCTGTAAAACTTTTTGGTGTGTCGCCAATGCCATCAGCGCCCAACTGATCCTGATTGGGGCCAGAGAACATGTCAAAGCCAGAATAATCATCCCAGTAATTGCCACCGGTTGGGTAGCCATTGTGCCATTGGTTTACGCCATCGTCGTAGGCCTGAACAGTATTAGCTATGATGTTGTTATGGAAAATGAAATTGCTGTTAGAGGAAACGAGGTAGATGCCATATCCGTTGTTTGAGGCAACATTGTTCGCGATGGTGTTGCTATTGCTCGATGCTCGGAGATATAGGCCCTGCTGATTGTTCGAGCTGCAGGTATTGTTGTTGATAGTGTTGTCGTTCGAATTGTAGATATCTATACCATACAGAATGTTCAAGTTGCAGGTGTTGTCGCTTATGATGTTGCTGATACACCATGAAGAGAGAGCGATGCCGGCATCACTGTTCAAGTTGCAGGTGTTATTGCTTACGGTGTTGCTGTTGCACGATACGTAAAGCCATATGCCATACCGAACGTTCGAGTTGCAGGTGTTGTTGCTGACAGTGTTGCCGTTGCTCGATTCTTGGAGAACTATGCCATCCCAACCGTTCAAGCTGCAGGTGTTGTTGTTGATAGTGTTGTCGTTCGAATTGTAGATATGTATGCCATACAGACTGTTCAAGTTGCAGGTGTTGTCGCTTATGGTATTGCTGATACACCATGAAGAGAGAGCTATGCCGGTCTCACTGTTCAAATTGCAGGTGTTATTGCTTATGGTGTTGCTGCTGCACGATACGTAAAGCCATATGCCATACAGACTGTTCGAGTTGCAGGTGTTGTTGCTGACAGTGTTGCTACTGCTCGACCACGTGACACATATGCCACCGTAACCCCAATTCAAGCTGCAAGTGTTGTTGCTGACGGTGTTGCTGTTGCTCGATGAGTGGAGATGTATGCCTATATCATCGTTCGAGTTTGCGGTGTTGTTGTTGATAGTGTTGTTGTTCGAACTGTCGAGATCTAAACCATACAGACTGTTCGAACTGCAAGTGTTGTTGGCGATGGTATTGCTGCTGGATGATTCGAGGCCGATACCAAAGTAGTTCAAGGAACAATTATTGTTTTCAATGATGCAATTTTGAACACCATTCAATTGTATCCCAGCATCTCCGTAATTGTTTCCACTTCCTGTGACAGAGAATCCGGTGATGTTCACCCAATCCGCCGTGACATACACAACATCCCCAACACCGCCGCCATCAATTATGCAAACATCCTGGCCAGCACCAATGAGGGAGAGTTGCTTGTCCACCACCACATTCTCGTAGTAGGTTCCAGCCATCACGGCGATGGTGTGTCCGTCCATGGTGTCTGTGTCATCTATTGCTGATTGGATTGTGTCGAAATACTCCCCGGTGTCGACATTGTAGACTGGTTGCAATTGCAGTAACGGGTATGTGACATTTTCTATCATCCACCATGTGCTGGCGAAGTCCCATCCGGTGAATGTTGCCCGAGACATCATCTCGGCGGTGGTCTTTGGAGCTCCTTTTCCCGTATCGGTTTGACCGCTTGTCTGGGCGTCGTAGAAGCAGGATGTTACTGGTCCCGCAGCGATTGCGTTATACCCCAGCAGCCCGCCGAGGGATCCCGTGCCGCTAACACTGCCGGTGGAATAGCATTTGACGACGGTGCCGAAGTTGTACCCCAACAACCCCCCGAGAGTTGTAGCTCCGCTCACGCTACCTGTTGCGTAGCTGCTGCTAATCGTACCATAATTAATTCCCACAAGCCCGCCCATGATGAAACTACCCACCACACTGCTCGTGATATACGCGTTGTTGATTGTGCCATAGTTCCTTCCTACCAACCCACCTAAATTTCTATAACCGCTCAGGTTGCCTGCAGCGTGAACGTTGATGATTGTACCGGCGTTATACCCCACCAATCCGCCACTGTGTTCATTGCAAATAATAATTCCGTAGGTATAAGCGTTGATGACCGTGCCGCCATTGTTGTACCCTGCTAACCCACCGACGTAATAACGGCCACTCACGTCGTACTCAAGAAACGAGATATTAGCTACAATAGCACCTGAGTCCATGTATCCAAAAAGGCCGATATAATCACTTGTTGGGCGGTTGATGTACAAGCCCGTTATAGTGTAGTTCCGCCCATCTAGGCTGCCGGTAAATCGGTTTGCATCCGTCCCTATCGGCACGAAACCCTCCCCGCTGTTCCAGCCGCTCGTGATACCGGCGTCAATATCGTTCCCCAAGGCGTAGTGTGCATTAAGGGGCAGGCTCATGTTCTGCAGCTCCCAGACATCCTCAATGATGTAAGGGTCCGCGACTGTACCTGAACCGCCTGCGAAGGGCGAATCCGGCTGGTTGGCCTCTCCCACCGCATTTCCAATTATGCCAATCATTCCGGCAAAGGTCATTCCAATCAATAGGCTCGCAATCAATATCGAAATTATTTTATATTTCATACTTTCACCACTCGTACGAATATATTGAATTCGAAGTAATCACCCAATATCTCTTCGGTATAAAATAATTAAGGTAAATAGAACGGATACCTTCTGTAACATTATAAAGGTACATTATATTAGTTAAAAAACAAAATCCGGTTCAACCCCACTTCCCGCCGGCCCCGCCCCGCCCGAGCGACCGCCGCCTATCTTCCCGCCGCTGAATATCCGGGGGATGAACAGGAATATCCGCCCCTTGGTGATGACGGCCAGGACGACCATGCTGCCTATGGCCTTCACACCGTCGGTAAGAGTTCAGTTTTCTGAAGTTTGCCCGTTAAATTGTAGTTTTTAGTGAACAGTGAATAGTGATAAGTGAAAAATGAAAAACGTAGTATTTTTGTCCTTGATAGCCAATTTTTTCATCATTTACCTCCCAACGTCACTT
>VMTD01000121.1 GCA_013791785.1 Methanobacteriota archaeon | reverse complement strand
GTCAATCCGTCGTAAATCTACAATCTACAATCCCTAAATCTACAATCTACAATCCCTAAATCTACAATCGTCACTCCTTCATTTCACTGAATACTTACGTTTTATCAGAACATATTAATACGGTCACAATTTAGGGGCGATGTTAGTTCCCATGGCCAAAAAACGCAAGAGACAGGATGAAATAAAAGAGGAGCGGGAGTACAAGCCCCCGGTGTTCGACAGACGCGAGTATGTCATTACCGAGATGGGGGTCTCCAAGGCCACAATCATTGCGGCCATATTCTCCATACCCATGGGTCTTGCGGCCGTGTTTGTAATGCCGGTGGGCGGCTTCAGTGGCGGCCTCCTGGCGGGTCTTGCCGGTATAGGCATTCTCTGGTTCCTGCTGCCGATTCTGAAGATAGATGTGGCGCCGTTCAAACCCATGCAGTGGGCCGGGGTCATGTCCACCTATTTCCTCGTATTTCTAGCTGTTTGGGTGGTGCTGTGCAATCCCCCGTTCAATGACTTTGCAACGCCAGAGATCAGGGACGTCCAGGTGAGTTGGGACGGCGGCTATGCCAATGTGACAACTTCGGAACTGGACGTGATGGAAGCCCTGATACCCAACAATGCAACAAATATCACAATTCGGGCCCAGGTCACGGACAATAAGGATTTGAACAAGGATTCCGTCAGAATTTCCTACAGCACCCACGACCCGATACCCATGAGCAATCCGGGAGGAGAGCACATTTTTGAATCCAGTTTCAGCGATATTGACGAGTACACAATGTTCACAATCAGAGCCAGCGATGCCAACGATAATGACCATGAGGGATACACTTTTACCCTCAAGTATCTATAATCATCTGTCCCAGGGCATTCTTCTGTCCAGGTAATGTGAAAGCGCTTCCAGGATATTATCATCGTCCGGAACGGAATCATGCATTACGATTTCACCACGATTCCGGTTGAGGTCCTTTCCAGCATCAATGTCCTGAATGGCTGACTCAAGAAGTTCGATTGCGGAAGTGTGTTTTCTCCGAGCGATTACGTGCCAGCATCCGTCCTTTATGAACGGTGCGGACAGCGCATCCGGGCTGGAACGCCACTTGGCCAGAAAGCTCTTCGAGTTCTCCTGGACCGGGACCGGCGGCCCCCTGTGCAGCATCGCTCCCGGCAGGGTGGCGGACTGCAGTTCCATGATTATGACAAGTTTTTCCTCAAGTGCATGGCTGAAGGAATCCATTACCACGAATTCCCCATGTTCCAGGTGCTGGGCCACATTTCTCTCGAATTTTTGCATCTGTGGGTACAAAATGTCATCAATGAGGTCCGGTCTCGGCATTGTCAGGGAAATGATGTTGCCCCTTCCTGCCAGGGTCTTGTTGATTTCCTGAATGTTCTGAATTTCGATGGGATTCGGAAAGAAGAATTCCAATGCCGATTTCTCCGTGTAAACCCTGGCCGCGGCAATAAACAGCGCCAGATTATCATGGGAAAGCGCGGAAGCAACATTCCTGTTTGGGTCCACCGGGTCTATGAAAGTAAGAGACCCGTCAAATTTCCTGCCTGTCCTGTCCCCCAGTTCCAGGCGCATGCCGGTCCTCCAGCCCACAGCGTTCTCCAGCAGCTTGCCGAAGCCGCCGAACCGAATTATCAGAAGCTCGCAAAGGTACCCGGAGAATCCCATGGTCTTTGCATCCGCGCCGTAAGCCCCGATGCCCTTCATGAAGGCCTTGAGCAGCCTCACATGGTCCCTGAGTTCCGGTTTCAGGTTAGCCTTCACGTATTCCGTGTGGAAGGGCGTGCGGTCGACCGCGGTCATTTTCTGGCTGGAATCGATTATCCGGTATGCGGGAACAATATCCGCCCTGATGCCCATGAAATGTCCCTTGATGTAAGGGTGTTCGGCATAATGCTCACGGCCCCCGATAGCTTCCCTGCCGATTGCCAGTCCGACTTTCTCCAGCGTTTCCCTCGGAACCTTTGGGTCGAAGAGCAGGAACATGTCCGCGTCCGGGTCCTTCAGGTGCGTGTTCTTGGCAATGGAACCGACCAGGTACGGCTGGATGTCCTGGCCCTTGGCGGCGGCCGTGTCCATTACCCGCGCCTCCAGTTTCGCCGCGATATCGATGATGCGTGCATCCTCTTCCGGTGTGGGTTTCACCCTGGACAGAACTTCTTCTTCCACTTTCATGCAAATACCATTACGTCGCAGTGCATATATATTTTGGCTGTTACATGACAAGTAGTGAAAAGTGAATAGTGAATAGTGATGTTGGGAGGTAAATGAAGAGAGAATCGGTTCTCAAGGACAAAACACTCAGTTTTTCACTTTTCCTTTTTCACTAAACATGCTTCGCCTGGATGCCGTGACCTTGAGGTCTGCGGATGAAAGGCGATATATCGCCCGTTCGGCCATACTGCAAGATGACCTCAAGGCGATGAAAAATATTTCAAAGCAAATGTCAGAAGGCGAAGATTGTTTAGTTAAAGGTCTCCCCGGGCCCCTATCTGTTGCTGGCAAATGTGAAATAAACTGAGTGACAAGTCTCAATCAATGAATAATCGTCATTCAGTGTGAAACGGTTAGGATGCCCCCGGCTTTAGCCGTGGGGAGCCCTCACTATTCACTAAAAATAATATAGAAAATTAGAAAAGGGAGGGACCCGAAGGTCCCTCATTCTGTTTCAGGTTTTACGGTTCAATCAGTTCCTGCTGCGGTGCCTCGGGGGCCGGTGCCGGCTCCATTGGCGCAGGTTCGAAGGGCTCGTCGTCCTCGAAGTCGAAGTCATCTTCGTCATCGTAGGGCTCGCCCTTGAACATGTTGTACACGAACAGGAGTATTGCCAGCACGATGATGAAGAACAGGAACAGCGCGAGGGCCTTGAGGCCTGCGTCGAACCAGTTCAACTCTACGGGGTTGTAGGACTTGCCTGGCTGTGAACTCATGACGGATATGACGAGTGTATCTGTGGTTGTTGTTCCGATAGAGTTCGTTCCGGTTACGGCCACATCGATGGCGTATGGCTTGCCGTTGACCATGTCCTTGTCTGCGAACATCTCGTAGGTGACATTGAACCTGGCATTCGGTGCAAGATCGATAATCCTTATCAGGCTTATCCTTGCGCCCGGCATGCTGTAGACGCCGTCCATGTACAGGTTGATTTCTACAATCTCCCTGACATTGTCAACGTCCAGTGACTCCATTGTGTAGAACATGTCGTCCGGTATCTCTATCGGGCCCTCAACGTCCATCCAGTTCTCGTAGACTGCTGTCCAATCGAACTGGTCCTGGAAACCAATCACATCGCCCCAGCCGTATTCCGCGGTGGTGTCGCATGCGATTTCGACGTAGACGTCCCTGAGGGTGTCATCTCCGACATTCTCGATTACCAGGTCCATGTTGAACATCTTGCCGGGTACGATGTCTTCAGCGGTGAAAGCCGATATCTGAAGTCTCGGTCCGTATCCGCCGAAGTCGATGACCGCGCCCTGCCTGTAGTCCAGTGTTGCGGTGACGACCTCTAGGGTCTCCTTGATGGTTGCAGTGATGTGGAGCACGAACGGGTACCTGTCCGGCACGAGGCTCGGGTCTGTGTCAACGGTGAAATCAACCTCTGCATCGTCACTATCGGTCCAATCATCCGTGTAAGGCATGGCCTCATTGGCGTTGTCAGCCCAGACAAGCGGGTTGCGCAAGCCGATTACCGGCATGTACCACGGGGTTCCGGTGAAGTCTGCCTGCACCATGACGTTGATGAAGGCATATCCCTCATCATTGACCAAGGTCACGGTTATTATCTCTGCAATGATCTGGCCCTTGTCGCCCGCTTCATCGGTGACAGCTGTGTCTATCCCGCTGACATGGCACTGTATGACTGAGTCTGTGACCATTATGCTGAAGTAGATTTCGAGGTTCGCAAAGGTCTGGTCGAATCCGCTGGACCCACCGAGTTCAGCACCATTATAGTAGAACCCGTTGTAGATTATCGGGAGCCTGTGCTCGCCTATCGGGATTTCCTTGTCGACGATTGCCTTGATTGTGAATGTCTGCGTTCCTCCGACTGGGAAGTCGGGCACAGTGAAGATAGCGCTGTCATACAAAGGATTGCCAACAATGGTAGCATCGTGTTCCCAGTAGAATACTGGATTACGAAAGTATTCCCAGGCGGTGGTCGGGGAAAACCCGAACACCACGTTCGCGAGGTCAATGTTTCCGTTGTTCTCGACCGTGACGTTGAAGGTTATCAACCTGTCGCTGCCGGAACTTTGCTCAATCTCGGCATACGGGAGGGGATAGATGTTTGTCACGTCTCTTGTCTCGCCACCATCACCGAAGTCGGTTATGACGACCTGGGTCGCCCTGATCTGCTCCTCGGAATACTTCTGGTGCACTCCGCCGATTATGGGACCGCAGTCCGCGTCAGCGAAGTTGAAGTCTATCGGGAACCCAATGGGGTGCGAGCCCTCGTTGATGTCTTGGCCATTCCTGGTGTAGGTTATCGCGACGCTGCCGTCGTAGACATCCGGTTTTGTGTTCGAAGCTATGTTGAGCCTCCACCTGAGTGCGTCAGCGTCTGTTGTAACAGCGGCGATTCCAGCGTTACTCGCGACCGTTTTGCCCTGAACCGCCGTAATCTGGTTTGCGGGGGTCGTAGTCGGGAGTGTCAGCGTGCCGACCAAGTTTGTGATAGCTGTAGCGTAGTTGCGCAGGTACAGGTTTGCCTCTACGAACTGGTCGCCGGCCTCGAAGTACTGGTCCTCGCCGGAGACAGCGGTCTCCCAGAGCCAGGCTTCATTATCGAGAGCGCCGCCGTTGAGAAGTCCCTCATGGATGTCTTGTGTTGTCGTGTCGTCAAAAATCGAGCTGATGTAAATGAACGCCGTCTGGGTTATCGTTAGAGTGGTAGCATCAGGTTTCTCATAATCTATCTTGATTGATATTTGATGGAGTCCCAAAGCCACACCAGGAGCAATGTCGAACCTGAACCGTGCATTCCGTGTGCCACTTGCAGCTATGTCGTTAAGGGTTCCATCTACATTTATGGTTGTCCCGAAATCATCATCTACATTGGTCGTGCCCCATGCAACACCAGTATGATCATAACCGACTATGTTGAGAAGAGCACTGTCAGGGCTCGTGAGGGTTACTTCGACCTCATATATGGGAACGGTGATGTCCCTGTTGACAATCCCGAGTTGAATCTCGTCATTTGTGTTCCCTAACAAGTATGGATTACCACCGGTAACGTCATAATTGTATATCAACTTCACATCGTTCGCAGGTTCCACATCCGGCTCTTGCCAATTATTGTCATAGGCCAACGCGACATCTGTGTTCATGTTGTAGTCCGCAATTACCGGCGCGCTAAACGCTACCAGCCCGCTCATTATCATCATTCCCACCAAAAGAAGGCTAAGCTCCTTCCTCCATGTTTTCATATTTTTTCCTCCTTTGTTGTTATATTATATCGTTCTTTCTCTGCTTTCCCGTTTTGAAGTTAACTCAACGAATATTGCGCCTGTATATAAAGATTTTGTTTGTTTGTAAGTATAAGTATATAAATGTTAAATATAATTGATTGCATAGAATCAATGGCAAGATGAAAAAATATGCCTTTTTGCGAGTTTTCTATGGGTTCAAATAGTAACTCCTAGTATATATTACTTTCATTGCCTTTTTATATGCTTTTTCGTCATTAGCCGATGGTCCAATCCGAGAAAAACATTATCAATGCCAAACCGTATGCGGCACCCATGGAAAACGGGAATGTCCTGGTCCTGGTGGGCCGGGGCGGAAAGAGATACCTTGTTCGCAGCGGCCAGGGCATGAAAGAGATTGCAGGGTTGGGGGTGGTGGATACATCCCGACTAACTGAATCCCTCCCATCGGGCAGCGTGAGCATAGCGGGAAAGGAATTTTTCCTGGCGGAGGCCTCCCTGCCGGATATGCTGTCCTGCCTGAAACGCGGCGCCCAGATAATCATGCCCAAGGATGCTGCCCAGATAGTCATGAACTGCGGTATCGGCCCCGGGAAAAAAGTCCTGGAAGTCGGAACCGGCTCAGCGTCACTCACCCTGGCCCTTGCTCATTTTGTGGGTTCAGGGGGTAAAGTAATCACTTATGAATCCAATCCGAAACATGCCAGGAACGCTTGGGGTAATATTCAGATGTCCGGAATGGACAGCATTGTGGAGATGCGGGAGGCTGACGCATCCACTTGCACGGACGAATCAATGTATGATGCGGTGATCATGGACATGCCCGAACCCTGGGTGATACTCGATGCCATGACAGGTGCCCTGAAAACCGGCGGATACATCTGCGCGTACATCCCAACCATGAACCAGGCCGAGACAGTGATAAAGGCCATGCGGGAAATGGGATATTCGGAAACCCATGTCCTGGAGAACATCCAGCGCGAGATTGTCGTCGGCAGCGGCGGAACCCGCCCCTCATTCGAGATGCTGGGGCATACCGGGTATCTGTGCTTCGGAAGAAAGATTATGCCTTGAGTATGCTTTCAAATTGTAGATGTATGACTATTGTAGATTTGGGGATTGTAGATGTATAACGATTTTCGATTTAGTGATTGTAGATTGTAGATTTACGACGGACTGACGGCGTGGCGTATTCTCAACAAAAATCTAAAATCTAAGATCTAAAATCTAAAATACGGTTGGGCATTCTGCCAGCAAATATCTAAAATCTACAATTTCAGAAGACTGAATACTTACTCCCAGGGCCAAACTATAAATATCGCACGGAACATTGGGAACGACAGGAACATTAGGAAATCGTAGGAATGAAAGGAGAAATTGGGAACATGATGGGATTCATCAGCGATCCATTTTATCTTTATGCCATCAAGGATGAAATGATTGACAATCTATTTGTGAACAGGGAAGATGAGCTCAGTATTGCAAAGGGCATCTTGGGCATGAAATTCGGTGACACTATCGAGATATGCCTGATTGTTGGGGGAATAGGTGTGGGTAAGAGCAGCCTCCTCCACCGCATCGTGAAAATCGCTAATGATATGGGCTACAATGCGGAATTCTTCGACAGTCCCGATAGTTTTTACTCAGGTATCGAAAAAAGCCGCAAAAAGAAAACTGTGAGCCTGATAGACGATGTGGGCAAGGCCAGCGATGATGAAGCTCGTGAATTTTACAATCATACTGAAAAACACATGAGTGAACATGGCGGAATATTGTTTTTCAGCGACACGTATCACAGGCATAAGAAGACACTGGAGAGCCGAAATTTTACGGTATCCCAGAGCATCTCGCTGCCTAGAGGAATGAACAAGGAAAAACTTTCATATTTCCTACGGGAACGCATGAAAAGATGCTTGGCGCCTGGAGAAAAATTTGATTTTCCGTTTGAAGATGAAAGCCTGAACATCGCAGCCACGCGGTCCGGTGGTAATCTGCGGAACTTCCTGAATTACGCGAAAAACGGTTGGATGGTTGCCGCAGGCAGCGAAAAAACCACTGTTGGCATGGAAGAGATGAAAGCGGGAATGATAATCATCGACAGGGCACTTCTGGGAATTTGTGACATTATAGATTTCAAAATACTGTGGCACTCGACCACCGGCATCATCAACAAGACCTATCTGGCCCACAAATGCGAAATTGACACAAAAACCCTGGATTCCAGAATAGATGACAAACTCGCAGAGCTCATCACACAAAAAAGATCAGGGAAAGATGTGGTGGTGACATCTATCTACAGATACATAGACGGTGGTCAAGAAATTCTGGAGAATGTAATGGAAGGCCTGGGTGTTCATAAAGCCGATGTCACTGGCGGAAGAGATTAGGGTTATCGACGTTTGACTGTAAGGGGTGGGTCGGAACCGTTCTCGAAGTGTATAATTTGTTACACTGTTGCCATTAGCGATTATTTCTTCTTGAACTCCACATAATCCCGATACGAGAGTATCAGATTCTTGGCCGCATCCGTTTCGTTGAGGCGGCGCACGGACGCGGTGGTCGGCGCGTCATGCAGCACTTCGGCCGGTTCGTTGACCACTCTCTCCAGGGCGTCGGCGAAGGCGTCCAGTGTGGATTTTGATTCCGTCTCCGTCGGCTCTATCATTATGGCCTCGTCCACTATCAGCGGGAAATATATTGTGGGCGGGTGGAACCCGTGGTCGATGAGCCGTTTTGCCACGTCCAGGGTCCGGATGCCCTTCTCCCTCAGTTTGGCTCCCGAGGCCACAAATTCGTGCTTTCTCAGCCCTGGGTATGGGACTTCCAGGAACTTCTCCACCCTGCTCCTCAGGTAGTTGGAATTTAACACAGCCCTTTCCGTAACCTCCGTTAAACCGTCCCCGCCCTGGGCCAGTATGTACGCATAGGCCCTGATGAGCACGCCCCAGTTGCCATGGAACCCGTGAACCTTTCCGATGGATTTCTTCAGATCATAATCGAGGAAATATCTTTCTCCATCTTTGGCAACCATGGGTACCGGAAGGAACTCCGCCAGCTTTTCAACGACGCCCACCGGTCCCGCGCCCGGCCCGCCGCCGCCGTGGGGCGTCGAGAATGTCTTGTGCAGGTTCAGATGGACTATGTCGAATCCCATCTTTCCGGGCGAGGTTTTGCCCATAATGGCGTTGAAATTTGCCCCGTCATAATACAGCAACCCGCCGGCATCATGGACTATCCTGGCAATCTCCGCCGCATCAGATTCAAAAATACCCAGGGTGTTCGGATTGGTCAGCATGAAAGCCGCCGTACGCTCGGAAACCGCAGCAGCCAGTGCGTCCAGGTCCACTATTCCGTTCTTCGACGGAATGGTGATAATATCGTAGCCGGCCATGGCCGCGCTGGCAGGATTTGTCCCGTGGGACGTGTCCGGCAGTACCACCTGGTCCCTCTTTTCGCCTCTCGACTCATGGTATGCTCTGGCAATCAGCATCCCGGTGAATTCACCGTGGGCACCGGCGGCAGGCTGAAGGCTCACCGCTTTCATACCGGTTATGTGGGCCAGCATCTCCTGCAGTTCGTACATTATCTGGAGAGTACCTTGGACCTGGGAATCCGGCTGATGCGGGTGTATCATTGCAGAACCCGGCAGGGACGCCATCTCGTCATTAATCTTGGGATTGTACTTCATTGTGCATGAGCCCAGCGGGTAGAATCCCGAATCAACGCCGAAGTTCATCTGTGAAAGAGTCGTAAAATGCTTGACAAGGTCTCTTTCGCACAATCGCGGGATGTTGGGGCGCTTTTCTCTGATTATATTCTCAGGTAAATATTCATTTATTTTTATATTATATATTACATCATCAGAGAACGCCTCGTAAATAAGCGGCACGTCATGCCTTGCCTGCCTGTAGCTCATTTCAGCACCTCCTTCAGTGCCTGGGCATATTTTCGAATTTCATCGTCCGTTGTCCTGTCGGAGACTGCCACGAGCAGGCTATTCTCCATGTCCTCAATAGCCATCTCGACGCCGGGAATGACGCCATTTTTCACCATCTTTTCGATGAGTTCGGTGGATTTTATCGGGAAACGGGCAACGAATTCGCTGAAGTTCGGGCCGCTGAACACTGGTGCAGTGCATGCCCTGACTGAGGATATGGCATTTGCCAGTTCTCGTGATTTTTTCATAGTGTAAATCGCACTTTCCCTCAAACCGGAACCGCCACTGAGTGCCAGATAGGCGGCTGTCGCCACCGTCGTCAACGCTTCATTGGAGCAGATGTTGGACGTTGCCTTTTCCCTGCGAATGTGCTGTTCCCTGGTCTGAAGTGTCATGCAGAACGCGGTTCGGCCCTCGATATCCGTGGTCAGTCCGATAACGCGGCCGGGCATTTTCCTGACATGCTTCTTCTTGCATCCCATTATTCCCAGCATCGGCCCCCCATAGTTCGGGAAATTGCCCAGCATCTGACCCTCCGATACCACGATGTCCGCGCCGTAATCACCGGGCGGCCGAACGACTGCCAGGGAAAGCGCATTCACGCCGGCCACAAGGATCTTGTCACCGAGGGTCTGGCGCATCTCATCCGCCCCGGTCTCCAGCACCCCGAGGCAGTTCGGCGTCTCCAGAAGCGCGCCGAATACGTCATCCGTTAACTTTGATTCGAAATCCACCATGTCTGCCTGGCCGGTCTCCCTGTCGTAGGCATACTTCACCAGCTCAATCCCCGGACCCCTGCAATAATTCTCCAGGACGGATTGCCTTGGCCAGGAAATCGTTTCCGGAATGAGAAAAATCTTTCCCTTGCCGATCCTGGCTGCCATGAGTGCCGCCTCCCCCAGTCCGGTGGCATAATCGTACATGGAATTGTTGATTACCTCCATGCCGGTAAGCTCGCACATCATGCTCTGGTATTCCCAAAGAACCTGCAAAAGTCCCTGGCTGGTCTCCGGTTGGTATGGTGTGTAAGAAGTAAGAAATTCCGAGCGGCCGACAATGGATTTGACGGCCGAAGGAACATAGGTGTCGTAGGCACCGCCGCCCAGGAAACTGGACATGCGATTCATCGACACATTTTTTTCCAGTATCTTTTCGATGTGATTTCTTACGTTTTGCTCGCTTTTTCCGTTCTCAAGCCCTGAAATGCCGGATCTGATTGGTTCAGGAATGTCGCTGAACAATTCGCTAACCGAGTGCATGTTCAATGCTGCCAGCATTTCCTCCGTGTCCTTGTCAAGTGCCATTTCAAGACCTCAGCACCCCAATCGGTGAGCATATCATAAGGATTTCGATGCGCCCCCATATTTCACACATTTGATATAAAGAGTAAGCGGTATTATTAAATATTATAAGTATTATTGCCTACTTATAAATATAAATAAGGACGTGAAATTATGACCAACACTGACGCTTTAAGGAACGGTTCTGTGTCAAGGAAGGGAATGTTTGCTATACTTTTGGTAGCTGTTATGGTTTTTATGGTTGCTATGCCGATGGTGAGCGTCGCTGAATTAAATGGCAATACACCTGTCCCATCAAATCTCCCTGCTTGTTTATCTGATTGCATACCTCCTTTTCCAACTGGAGAATCCAATGTGCCGCCAATTCTTGCAAGTTCTGCCCCTGGTACCTCACCTAATGCAGTAGTGTATTATGGAGATAGACCCACATTCGATGCAGCTAATCCTGGTCTTCCAATTGAGGATTTCGAAACGGCCGTTGTAGGTGGGGGTGGGGTCACAACAGTGTGGAGCCCACTGGATGAAACAACGAACAATGGAATTTTTGCTACTGGAGATATACTACCAGGAATCCAGTTCACAGATGGACCTGTTCCCAATATGGCTGGTTCAGGTGATGGCATTGCTGTCCTTGGTGCCGGATTTGCTGGTAACCCATCCAAAAATATTGTGTCCAACTACTTTGTTCAGGACTTTGAAATTATCTTCCCGGACAACAACGTTTACGTGGTCGGAATGGATTTGGTAAGCTACTTTGGAGCCGACACAATGAACATTGACGTATATGGTCCAGGTGCTATTCTATTGGATTCCACAACAGCTCTCGGAACAAATGCTGGCTCTTTCTGGGGCATTTCCTCAACTGAATATATTACAAGAATCGTGATAGATTCACCTACAGACCAAGCAGAAGGTCTTGATAACATTGCTTTTGGTATGCCTCGGTCTTTGAATATATACTGGTATGACGATTATGAAGAAGAAGATTACGCAGGTTCCATAAGAGAATATCTTGAAGGGCGTGGTCACACAGTCACTTATCAGGAGGATGACGTTGGCATATGGCCAGATGCTGCAGCGTTGATACCAAACTACGATGTTATTGTTGCAGAGCACACTTGCGGTGGTGAAACCATAATAAACTTGGATCAGTGGTTTGCAGCAGGAAGAGGCTATGTTGCGCTTTTTGGTGGGGGTATGTACAACGACCCGCCGCAGGATGATTACATTATGAACCAACTGGGTGTTGGATTGGATGGCGGTTATGATGATGGGGCATGGACTCCTGGTGATCTATTCTGGGCAGACCCGGGCCACTCTATAGCCAATTATCCGAACTCTGGATGGGACATAACAGATATTCCAGATGGGCAGTATCAGTATCTTGTTGACATATCGGGTGGCGATAATGTTATCGAGTGCCCCGCAGGCCCTGTGCTTCAGACACAAATCGGTGTTGAAGGTGCAGGAAAAATTGCAGTCATGGGTTCCAACTACCATGATGGAGATAGAACAGATCCAGAAGCCAGAAAGCTTGTTGAGAACATGATATTCTGGGCTGCTCCACCTGTAAACCCATATGTTTTCCAAGTAACGCCGCCAATACAATTAGGATTGGGCTGGGTAGGCGACTATGTTGATCACACTATCACTATCCGGAACACAGGAGCACAGCCTGACGTATACAGGCTTTACAGTTCAAGGGGAATGTTCATCTGGCCAGTGGAAGTCTGGAATGTAGATAATACCCTGGAAATAAGCCACAGCGATATTGTTCAACCGGGCGGAACCTGGGACTTCAATGCTAGGGTCAGAATACCAAGAGTCGGGCCTGGAGAATTCGACATCGGAACAATTGGAATCGAGTCCGTGGGTAATCCAACATTAACCAAGTTTGTTGATGTGGGTACACTTACCTCGCTCTTTCCCCCGTTCTATGACAGCTTTGAAAGTGAAACATTCGGCTGGGGGCCATATACCCCGGAGGACTGGACAGTCAATGACCCGGCATTAGCAGGTGTCAATGGATGGACATCACAGGTAGGAGGATTTTCAATGTGGATCAATGGCGGCGCAGAGATTACCAGTGCGCCTATTTACTTGTCTAATGTCAACAATCCTATTGTTTCATACTGGATACAGAGAGGAGATGTTTTCTTCAGCGAGGCCCCGGATGTCGGAGATGACCTTGTTGTAGAGTACTATAATGTCTATCACAGATGGGTACAACTTGATAGTTTCAGCGGAGATGGCATGTCCGGAGAGGAATTCAATCGATTGCATGTTCTGCCTCCAAGTGCCATATGTCCTGATTTCAAGCTAAGGTTCAGACAGTTGGATGGTGCTCCAGGAAGTGATTACTGGCATATTGACGATGTGTTTGTGGGAACACCTGAGAGCAACTTTGACTTTTACCCGGGCATGACCGGGTATAGCCAGATGGTAGGATCTGGAACTCAAGCAATTTATGATTTCTTCATCGATAACTATGCACGCCACAGCGATTCATATGACATTTCCATTCGGGGAAACACATGGCCAACTTGGGCAGACCCAACCCCCCTTCAAGTAGGACCCGCGGACACAGGTTTCTTCAATGTGTACGTGAATGTTCCAATTGATGCAATACCCGGCACATCAGACACGGCAATCATCACCGTAACCTCTATGAGCGACCCGTCCGTATTCGATACGGTTATTGTCACAACAACGGTTGGACGTGTTCACAACCTTGACCAGGACACATGGTTCATAGACCTTCAACCAGCAATAGACGCGGCCAATCCTGGAGAACACATTTACGCATACTCCGGGACATATTATGAGAATATATTGATTAACAAACCTCTCACAATCACTGGAGACAACAGTCTTACCACCATAATCGACGGAGCAACTGTATCTGCAAGCAACCCGAATGTCCTTATTGCCTTTGCTGATGATGGAAATGCCGAACCCCTCAAATCCCAATTGATTGCCATGGGCGGATTAGGGACCGTTGACAGCATGGATGTTCGTTTTTACACACCCACATTAGGCGAGTTGCTGGCATATGATGTGGTCATTACTTGGACTGACAATACATATCAAGATAAAAATGCAATGGGCGATGTTCTTGCCGACTACTTGGATGCTGGTGGAAAGGTCATCCAGGGTGAGTTCAACTGGTACGATTCAAATTACATCCTTGGCGGCCGTTTCAACACAGGGCTCTACAGTCCATTTATATCTGATGAGAGTGGTGCTCACTACTCTTGGGCAAACCTTGGAGTTCATAATGCTGGTCACCCAATCATGGCAGGTATCGGTTCAACCCAGGACTTTTTTAGGGACTATGTGAGCCTGTCACCCGGTGCGGACCTGGTAGCGAGTTGGGATGATGGCGAGGAATTCGTGGCCACGAAGGGTCAGGTTGTTGGAATCAATTCATACCCCGGTCTTTACAGGCAATGGACAGGCGATGTGGATAAAATATATCACAACGCTATCTTCTGGCTGCTAGGCCCGGAAGAGGTTGTAGTCTATATCACATCCAATTTCGTGGCATTCAGCGGTTTCACTGTCGAGAATTCCGAAACCGGCATACTCCTTGACAGCGTTTTCGGTTGCGAAATATACGAGAACACGGTCCAGGGTTGCAGCCGCGGAATACTGCTTCAGGACTCCGACGGCAACATCATACATGACAATAACATTCTGAACAATGCCGGGCCAGGCATTCACATAGTAGGCTCGGTTTTTGCGCCATTCCAGGACGACTTCACTGTTGATTCAGGAAGATGGGTATACTATGGAAGCGCGTCAAGGGTTGGCGGTTACTGCCAGCTCACGCCAAATCTCAATACCCAGACCGGTAGAATCATGTATGACACACCGTTCACATCCGGCTTTGTTGCTGAGTTTGATTACCTGGCAGGTGGCGGAACCGGTGCCGATGGATTGACCATGTTCTTCTACAAGGAGGACTGGACGCCCCAGGGCGGCGGCAGTCTTGGATTTGTTGATGGTGATGGAACCGCCCTTGGATATGGCATTGAATTTGACAACTGGCCGGGAGGAACAGACCCAAGCGGCCAACATATAGCCATAATCAAGGACCAGGTAACCAATCATCTGGCCTATGTCAATGACGCGAGGGTCGAGGACACCACATGGCATCACGCAAAGGTCATAGTTACGGAAAACAGCATCACTGTCTTCGTGGATGACATGATTAATGCCCTTCTCACGTGGAACGGCGCTGTTGACAATACCTACGGACGATTCGGTTTCACTGCGGCAACTGGCGGTGCGAACAACAATCACTGGGTGGACAATATTGATGTCAAGCCACTGGACAACGAAATAATGAACAACCGCGTTGAGAACAATGATTTCGGCTTCGTTCTGGAAGGCACACAGAACAATCTCATTTACCACAACAACATTGTTGGAAACACCGTCCAGGCAACAGACGATGGAAACATGAACGCATGGGACAATGGCTATCCCTTCGGTGGAAATTACTGGAGTGATTATGTTGGCCCAGATGCCATGAACGGCCCATTGCAGAACATACCTGGCAGCGATGGCATGGGCGATGTTCCTTATGTGATAGATGCAGATTCCGGTGACCAGTATCCGCTGAAAAAGCAGCATGTGTTATGGTCAGCCATATGGTCAGATGACTTTGAAGATGGTGATATTTCTGACTGGACTATTTCAGGAATTGGTGATGCAGGCGTCACTGATATGTTCTTGCCCGGAGAGGGACTTAACTCTGGCGCATGGGCATTATACACCCGCTGGGACACTGTGGAACTGCTGTCACCGATAATCCCACTTAGCGGTTACTCAGAGGTATCTGTTTCATATTGGATACAGAAAGGAGATGATTCCTGGGCCGAGGATCCGGATGGAGCAAGCGAGGACCTGTTTGTAGAATACTTCAGCAACATAGGAACATGGATTCTGCTTGATGACTTTGACGCTAATGCCCTGGCCGACGGCGAGGAGTTCTGGGCCTGGCATAATCTACCAGGCAATGCGCTTCATGACAATTTCCAACTGAGATTCCGGCAGGAAGATGGCTCTGGACCGGACAATGACTACTGGCACATTGATGATGTGGCAATATATGACGGTAGCGTCATAGAATCCTACAACCTGCCAACAACCGGAATTAGCACCGCAGATGACCTTGTTGGCGGCTCTGAAATTATGGGAATCGGAACACCGGAACCAATGGGCGAAATAATTCCACCGGTTGAAGAGGAGAAGCCAATAACAAATACACCAGCCACAATCGAACCAGCCATGGAAAATCCAGGCACTGAAAAAATTGCTGAACCTGTAGAATCACCGAATGTTGTGGAAGTCATTGACGATACTGTTGAGGAAAGCCACGCAGACAATCTTGTGATACATGAGGAAAGCCAGACCACAGGATTCCCTGTTTGGACTCTCTTTGTGACAATATCAATGCTTGCAATAGCTGGTTATTTCTACAGAAGAAGAAAATAATCAGGCCAGCGCAATTAATATATCTCCGATTCGAGATTAGGTAGACAGCGATGACAGAGCGAAAGCTGAAGGGCGGTGTCCTCCTCGGATACCTGGACTTCATAAAGCAACAGTGGGGCCAGGACGGCCTTGACGAGTGCCTGAAAGCTGTACAACTGGATATCAAGGACATCAAGCCGGATGTTTTATACTCCCTGGAATTCGATGAAAAGATAATGAAATGGATATCCGGGACCAAGGGCATGGAGTACGTCAGAAAGTCCGGCAACCACACCGTAAAGAACCTTGGCAGCCTTGCCTACCTTGTGAGTTTTGTCAACATCAAGCATCTGCTCAAACGGGCGAAGGACAATTATCAAGAAACTTTCAATTTCGGAGAAGTTTCAATTTTGTGCGACGATTTCAGCAAGAAGGCCGTGATTATCATGAAAGATTCCAATCTAATAGAGGAGTCCAGCATTGCCTGGGAAGGCGCGTTCGAGGGCATGATGGAAGTGACCCGCACCAAGGGAACTGTAAAATTGAACAAGTGCCAGGTAAAGGGCAATCCATACGACGAGTTCTTACTGGACTGGGCGTGATTCCATGGACCTCAAGACGCTCTCGCCGGATGATTACGATGCCATAATATCGGTCTGGGAGACTGCCGGGCTGGGTTACAGGCCCAAGGGCAGGGATAGCTGCGCCGAAATTACGAGGCAAATGGCCCTTGACCCGGACATGTGGTTAGGCAGCTTTGTGGGCGAGGAACTTGTCGGCATAATCATCGGCAGCTATGATTCACGCAAGGCTTGGCTTAACCGCCTGGCAGTTATTCCACAGCATCAGGGAAAGGGCATCGCAAGGGCGCTGGTGAACGAGATGGAGGGCCGGCTGAGGGCCAGGGGATTTCACATAATCACTGTTCTGATAGAGGGGGGCCATGAGGCATCCTTCGCCCTTTTCACCGGCAATGGTTACGAGGTTTTCGAGAATATTCGATACCTGCGGAAGCTTGACGACCCAGATGTCTAAATCGGTTTTTCGGCCCCGATGAAAGTTATCTCCACATGTGTCTCGACAGTATCACCGTAAGCTTTCCTCAATAGCTTTTCGAATGTTGCCAGGCCACTGTCGAAATCCCCTTCCGGCACCAGCGCCAGTGTGGAAATGTATCTGCGTCTGAACCGCTCGACAATGTCATCAACCCTCTCTGTCGACGGTTCAGTTCTCATGATGTGTTGCCCCAGACCGACAAAGCCCTGATTGCGGAGATGCCATTTCATCTCCGGAACGGTCATGAACCTGTCCAGGTCGATCTTCGCCAGCCCGGGAAAGAGCCGCGTGATGTGCCTTTTTATCCTCGCATGGGAAACTGTCGCGATGAGTATCCGCCCGCCGGGTTTCAGGACTCTGAAAGCCTCGGAGATTGCAACCGGCTCATCATCCACATGCTGCAGAACCAGTATTATCATGGCCCTGTCGAACGTTCTGTCGGGAACTGGCAGATTGGCAGCGTCCCCTCTCATCCAGGTTCCCCGGGATTTGGCATTGGCCTTTTCTAGCATTCCGGCGGAATAATCAATGCCGTAAATTTCCGCACCGCACACCTCCATCACACAAAGAGAATGCCGTCCGGTGCCGCAACCGATGTCCAGCACCCTGGTATCCGCCTCAAACTTTCCCCAGCACATTATGGCGTCGGCCCATTTGTCATCGGTGGCTGTTTTTCCTCTTATTCTGTCAAAGTCCCTGGCTGCGATATCGTAATCCGTTTTCTTCTTCGGTTCCCACCCGGCCATTTCCAGCAACCGGAAATATTCAGTTCTGGGGAACGATAGGTTCATTGGCGGCGCAGTGAAATAACCGGCTTCGGCAATCTCATCGGTCGTCGGTTTCGACTTCCCGGACACCCGGCAAGAAAACAGCGCCAGACTTTCGTTATCCAGCTCTGCAATGCCGCAGTCCCTCCACTCACTTCCTTCAAGACCCGTTTCCTCGAAAAATTCCCTTTTGGCTGCTTCCAGGGGTGTTTCCTTGCCATCGATATGGCCGCCTGGAAATTCCCACGCCCGCTGGCTGTGCCTGACCATGAGATATCTTCTGCCGGAAAAGGCAATGACTATGGAACCCTTGAGTTTCATAGGGCTTCTAGAACTTCCACGATGCTGGCCAGTGTGTTCTGCATGCCATGGGTCGCATCGATATCCTTCAGCACTCCCTCGTTCCTGTAATAATCGATGAGAGGCGCAGTCTGGGCCGAGTACGTGTCCAGGCGCTTGCTTACAGTTGCCACATTATCATCGTCCCTCTGGTACAGTTCCCCGTTGCAAGAGTCGCAAATTCCGTCAACCTTCGGAGGTCTTGCGGTGAGATTGTAAACAGCATTGCACTTCCTGCAGGTTCTCCGGGCAGTTAATCTCGTCACCAGTTCTTCCATGGGGAGCACCAGGTTGATGACGACGTCCACGCTGCCGAGCGACTTCATTGCCTGGGCCTGGGCAAGGTTCCGCGGGTACCCGTCTAGGATGTATCCGTCTGCGCAATCGGTTTTCTCAATCCTTTCCCTGACCAAGGCCAGTATCAAATCGTCCGGTCCGAGTTTTCCGGCATCCATGTATTCCTTCGCGATCTTGCCCAGCTCGGTGCCCTCTGCCACGGCCTTTCTGAGAAGGTCGCCGGTGCTTATCTGGGGTAGTCCGTACTTCTCCACGAGAAATTGCGCCTGCGTTCCTTTGCCTGCCCCCGGGGGTCCCAACAGTATCAGTTTCAAGTTATCACTCTCAAATCAAGTCCTCGAAATGCTTGAGGAATTCATCTTCCACAAGTGTCTTTGTGCTTACCACGCCGACAACTTTTCTGATGTGGTTTATGACTATTTTGGCAATGTCATTGGCAGTTTCAGCTTCCACTATCAGCAGAAAGTCTATATCGCCGAGAAGCGGCGTGGCTTCCACCACTCCTTTCACTCGCTTGAAGCCCCTGAAGGCCTCCATCTCTTTTCCGGGTTCCACATCTATCAGTACAAATCCTCTTGCCATGCATTCACCTATATGGACATCCCATTGTTCATTATATAATTTAGTGTTAAATGGTGGAGATTCCCAATACAAAAATCAGTATATTCTCGATCCCGGTGATATCGTGCCACCGACAGTCGTGCCGGCTCCCACAAAGCAGTTCTCCGATATGACTGTCCCCGGTTCAATGCTGGCGTTGATGCCGACCTTCACATTTTCCCCGGTAATCACCCCGAGCTTCCTCAGCCCGGTGTCCACCAGCTTTCCTTTCAGACTGACCCGGATATTCTTTTCGTCAAGTCTCAGATTGGCTACTTTCGTGCCTGAGCCGAGGTTCGTATTGAAGCCCAGGATGCTGTCCCCCACGTAATTGTGATGTGGGGCCTTGGCGCGGTCCATGAGTATCGAATTCTTTACTTCCGTGGCATTGCCCACCTTGCACTCGCTGCCTATGAATGTCGACGGTCTGATGTAACAGTTCGGACCTATTTCGGTATCGCGACCGATTATGACCGGCCCTATGATGTAAGCGCCGTTCATGATTCGGCTGCCCTCCCCCAGTACGATATTTCCCTCGATGGTGGCATTGGGCTGGATTTCTCCCTCTATCTTCGCTTTGAGGCCTTCCATGAGCAGTTTGTTGGCCCTGAGCATGTCCCACGGACGTCCGACGTCAACCCATTGGCCGTCGTACGTTTGGCAATGGATTTTCTCCTGAGCGGCCATCATTGTCAGCGTGTCGGTTATCTCGTATTCCCCTCTGACGGACTTTTCTGTCTTGTCAATCCATCCGAAAACGTCGGGATTGAACAGGTAAATCCCGGCATTGGCCAGGTTGCCTGGGGGATGCTTCGCTTTCTCAACTACCCTTACCAGGTTGCCGTTCTTCTGCTCCAGGATGCCGAATTCGCTCGGATTATCCACCGGGACGCCGGTTACAACTGTGCTGCCGTTTTTCTTGAAGCTGTCCAGCACTCCTTTAATAGTTTCCTTGTTGACTATCACGTCGCCGTTCATGCACAGGAAAGGCTCGTCCAAAACCAGCCTGGCCGTTCCAACGGCATTGGCCGTGCCCAAGGGTTTTCTCTGCACAACATAGCTCAGCTGTACCCCAAGGTCGGAGCCGTCCCCGAACTCCTGGTCTATGTATCTCCTGCCCGGATTGACAAGAATCGTGATGTCCTTCACCTTGCAGTCCTTCAGTGTTTCCAGCATGTGCTGCAGAAGCGGTTTTCCCGCGACTGGCAGAAGCGCTTTTGGCATGCTGGCGGTCAGCGGTCTCATCCTTGTGCCGTCCCCTGCGGCCAGTATGAATGCTCTCATTCCAGTACCTCCTTCATGATTTCCATTGCAATGTCATAAAGCTGCTTGGTCCGTTCTACTGTCTCGGCCTCCACAACCAGTTTCAGCTTCGGCTCGGTGCCCGAAGGCCGCAGAAGCATCCAGCCGCCATCGAATACCGCTCTCACGCCGTCCATCTCGGAAATCTCTGTCGGACCGAGAGTTCTGATTTTATCGGCGACAGCGGCCATGACTTCGGCCTTTCTGTCCAGGGGCATGTACAATCTCTTCTTCATTATCGTGAGTTTAGGAATCTCTGCCAGCTGTTCCGAGAGCGGCCTTTCCATGGCCATCTGCACCAGTCTCGCGGCAGCGTAAACCCCGTCCGGGCAATAGGACATTTTCGGGAACACCCAGGTTCCCGACGGTTCGGCGCCGAAATCGGCATTTGTCTCCTTTATCTTTTCGGAAACGTAAACGTCGCCGACGCGGCATCTGACCACCTCGATACCTTCCAGGTATCTGTCAACCGCCATGCTGGCATTCACAGGAACAACCACTCTCGTTTTACCCTCGGCCTTGCAGAGCAGCGGCATGAGAACGTCCCCCCCGGCGAAATTTCCCCTGTCATCCACAGCCACCATGCGGTCGCCGTCCCCATCATGGGCTATGCCCAGGTCCGCGCCTTCCTCGACGACCAATTTGGCCAGTGGTTTGGTGTTCTCCTCGGTTGGCTCGGAGCCCCTTCCCGGGAAAGAGCCGTCCGGCTGGCAGTTGATTGTAATTACCTCGCACCCCAGCTTTCGCAGCAGTTCCGGTGTGATGGTTGTCGCAGCCCCGTTCCCGCAGTCCACCACGACCTTCGCGTCGAGCTTTCCGATATTCTCCGAAATGCGCTTGACATGTCTCTCGATGGCCCAATCAATGTACTTCAGTTGCCCCACTTTATCCCAGGGTACCATGGCCATGCTTTTTCCGAGTATTAATTCTTCCACCGCCGTCATCTGGTCGGTGCCGAAACTGGAGCCGTCCGGGTTCCATAGTTTTACCCCATTATCCATCGGCGGGTTGTGCGATGCTGTGATCATGATGCCGGCCCCGTACTCCCTGGCAGCGTTGGCCAGCGTCGGAGTTGAGACCATTCCCACCGAATAAGCATTGCAGCCTGCGGAAAGAAGTCCTGAAATGGCGGCGTTGGCCAGTAACGGGCTTGTGGTTCTCACATCCCAGCCCACGACCGTCTCGTTATGCAAACTTCCCACTGCCTGGCCAATCCTGCAGACCAGCTCCGGCGTAATCAGGTCGTTGAAACGTCCCCTAATCCCGGAGGAGCCAAACAATCTCATGCTCCTGCCATTGTTCGGATGTATAAAAAACCTTGCGGATTCGGTAAGCGGTCATTGCTGTGAAACCACTTACCGGTTCCTCTACAAAAGTCCAGCCAGTTCCCTGCCCCACACCTCGGAGGTTTCGGTGTTCACCGGTTTCTTATTCCCGGGCATGGGTCCGGCAAATGCCTGGCCGGATACGATTTTCAGACCGAATTTCGCGGCTGTCTTGGTCACGTAATCATCCACGGCCTCCGCCCGCTTTTCAGCATCGCAGGCAGTCCCGCAGGCCACAAAAAGTGCAATTTTCTTCTGGGCCAGTTCCTTCCTCTTCAGAAACTTCTTTGCGGGGCCGTACCATCTGCCGATGCGCACCCCCGAGCCGATTATCACGGCATCATACCTGTCAAGGTTCGGTTTCCTGTTCTCCCTGAGATTGACGATGTCCACGTCCCTTCCCGCTCCCTTGAGGGAACCGGCAATGGCACCGGCGTGCATGGCTGTTGCGTTTGACTTGCTGGCATATGCGACGAGTATTCTTCCTGACATGAATGGGTATATGCCGTCGGATATTGATAATCTTATCCCTCTTGCCGAATTTACACATACCCCAAATCTGGGATATAATCATCCCGGCCAGCATCAATCCGCAACCCACCGCGCCCTTGAGGGAAAGCGTCTCCTGCAGGAACAGCCAGCCGCCGATTAGTGCGAATACTGCTTCCATGCTCATGATGATCGCTCCGTGGGCCGCGTTTGCCTTCTTTTGGACAACAATCTGGATAGTGTAGGCGATGCCAACCGACATCACACCGCCGTAGAACAGCGGTATTGCCGCCCCGGATATCCCGGCCCAGGTGATGCTCTCGAACCCCAGGGCCACTGCAAGGCTCAGCAGGGCGCAGACAAGAAATTCGGTGAAAGCGAGCTTAATCGTATCCATCTTCGGGGAAAGCCAGCCGATGGCAAGTATCTGTGCCGCCCAGCAGAACGTTCCGACGAGCACCAGGAAGTCGCCCCAGGACATCCTCAGGGAATCGGTGAAGCTCAGCAGGTATAATCCCGCAAACGCCAGCACCGCGCCTATTCCGGTTCCGGCATTCGTTCTCTGGCCGAACGCCAGTCCCATCAACGGCACCAGTATGAGGTAAAGTCCGGTGATGAATCCTGCATTTCCAGCGGTGGTGTAGATTAGACCCACTTGCTGGAAGCTCGCGCCCAGGAAGACCAGGCCGCCCACAAGGCCGCCCCCGATGAGCAGCATCTTCCGGTTGTCGAATTCACCGACAGGTTTGGGATATTTTTTGGCGCGCCAGAGCATGAGCGGAAGAAGCGTCAGCGCTCCCATGAGGAAACGGATGCCGTTGAACGCGAACGGTCCCATGTGATCCATGCCCATGCGCTGGGCAACGAACGCGAAGCCCCAGATGGCTGCCGCTAAAAGAAGGACAAGGTCATATCCCAACATCTGGGTTTTTTCTGTTTTCTCGGGTTTTCGGGGCAAGGCTCACCGCGGGTGCCAGCCCGTTTGCGGTTAAAAAGATTTTCAATGCATTTCAACGAACTCACAAAGATATGATTGAACATGTCCTCGCCCACATACCGCGACTTTTAAGTCTGCGGATACGGGCGCTTTCAAGCTGCTCTTCTGCGAGGACTTGTTCAGTAAACTACCAGCCTCTAAAGTGGCTGGCGTTTCTAGACCGGCTGGAAGTTTACCCAGGGGGCCATGCACCTGATTTATCAAAGCCTGACAGCTTTGATTGAACATGTCATCGCCTACATACCGCGACTTTTAAGTCTGCGGATACGGGCGCTTTCAAGCAGTTCTGCTGCGATGACTTGTTCAATTAAGGGCTTCCCCACTGTCTGTGTGATTCGAGTAAGCTTGAACATTATTGAATGACAATGCTTAGTTTGGCAATTAATGTCATTCAATTTGACAACTGAAAGGGATACCCCACGCTTTAGCGTTGGGGAGCCCTCATTTCCTGTGCAATAGATTGAACGGTGCATGGCGGATTCCCACGCTTTTATTGTTTATGTCGATTCATCTCCGGCTTGAAAGCCAGAGTTTTCTCGACATTTTTACAATAAAAGTGC
>VMTD01000007.1 GCA_013791785.1 Methanobacteriota archaeon | reverse complement strand
GCGAGGACTTGTTCAATAAAAGTGCTCCCCATCTATTCTGAAATTTCAGCAATCTGGAATAAATCTGAATGAGTTCTTTTCTCTATGAAATTACGAAATTCAGGGTGAAAACTGAAAGGATACCCCACGCTTTAGCGTTGGGAGCACTCATTCTGCGGTTCTGATTTCGACACATATATCTACATGAATGTCGATGGCCTTCAGGTCATTGAGGGACAGACATGGCCAGGAAGGATGAAATTGTACAATGCCAGATATGCGGGAAACAGAAGCGTGCCAGCGTATCCATCCTCGGTGAATTGGTAAGGCCGTCCATAGTCAACCAGATTGTGAAGGAACATCCGGGGTGGTCCCCGACCGGCTACATATGCTACACAGACCTCAACCATTATCGCGGCCAGTATGTTAAGGAAATCCTGGAAGAAGAGAAAGGCGAGTTGTCTTCCATGGACCGGGAAGTTATAAAAAGCCTGAGCGAACACGACCTCCTTTCCAAGGATACTACAAAGGAATATGAGAAACACCTGACCTTTGGACAAAAACTTGCCGACAGAGTGGCGAATTTTGCTGGAAGTTGGGGTTTCATTTCATTCGCCACCACAATCATAATAATTTGGATATTAATCAACGTTTCAGCATTTATCATAAGGCCTTACGACCCATACCCATTCATACTTCTGAACCTGGTGCTTTCCTGCATTGCCGCACTCCAGGCGCCAATCATCATAATGAGCCAGAACAGGCAGGCCGAGAGGGACCGCATGCGCGCCCGGGAAGATTACAAGATTAACCTCAAAGCAGAACTGGAAATAAGGCACCTGAGCGACAAGATAGACCATATCCTTACCAAGCAATGGGAGCGCATGATAGACATCCAACAGATCCAGATGGAGCTGATGGAGGAGATTGCCCAGAGGCCTCTTGCAGAAAAATCGAATAAAGAACATTAATAAATCAATCTTCTTTGCCTATCTGCTTGATTCTTGTTTCGGCCTTAGATAATATCTCATCTGCCAGTTTGGAGAGTCTGAGACCTTCCTCGTAGAGTTTCATTGCCCTTTCCAGGTCTATTGACTCGTCCTGCAATTCCTCATTGACTTCTTCCAGCTTTGCCATTATCTCCTCAAATTTCAATGTCCTTCACCTCTCCTGTTATTTTTCCGTCTCTGAGCATGCCCCGGAACGGTCCCTTGCGCAATCCTGCCGCGTCCCTGATGCGGACGCCATCCTGGTACAGCGCTGCAAGGCCATTCTCAGCCATTGCCGCTATCCATGTTTGCCGCAGTACCGCGTCCCACGAGGAATGCGACGCCCTGGCACCTGATAATTTTTCGGAGAGCGCATGCCGGATTCCCGACTGTGTAGCCACCAGAGATTTCCCAGACAGATCAATCCTTGAGGCCAGCAACTTTCTCCAGAGGGGCAAGTCATAACCGTCCAGCAATTGCCGTGAATTTCTGGCCAGTTCGATGACCCTGGATTCTATTGAATCAATGATGCGAATTTTCTCATCAATTGCCTGCTGCATGCCCTTGACCACCACCTCTGCAGCCGCGGTGGGTGTGGATGCCCTGCAATCCGCGACGTAGTCAGTTATGACCTCGTCAATCTCGTGACCGACGGCAGAGATAATGGGCGTTTTACAGGCATATACAGCCCTGGCTAATCGCTCGTCATTGAAGGCCCACAGATCCTCTATTGACCCACCGCCGCGGCCGATGATTATCACATCCACCTTGCCGTCCAATACTCTGATACCGTCGACGATGGTGGATGCCGCTCCCGCGCCCTGGACCCGCGCATCGAAGGTGTAAATCTGAATTCCGGGGCCGGACCTGAAGACCCTGAACATGTCCTGGATGGCTGCGGCCTTTTCCGATGTGACTATGCCGACCCTCTCCGGAAACCTGGGCACCGATTTCTTGTGCTCCGGATCGAAGAGGCCCTCGTCCTTCAGTTTGCACTTTAATTCGAGAAATTGCTTGTAAAGGTCGCCCCGGCCCTCCGGAACGCATTTTCTCACATCCAACTGGTATGAGGAATTGCCGCCCCAGGAGGTGATGCTGCCCCAAACAACGATCCTGTCACCGTCCTTCAGGGGAAGATTTTCCATGCCGGTTGCATAGGATTTCCAGATGGCGCATTTCAGCACCGAACCATCGTCCTTTATGGAAAAATAATGATGGCCCCTTTCAGTATATCCAGTGACCTCGCCCCGGACCGCAATATCGTTAAGTTCCGGACTGGATCTGATAGTGTCCTTCACAATACGTGAAACCTCGGTGACAGTCAGTGGTTCCATGCATGGGAGATTGCCGGCAAGCGATATAAACTATACTTGGGGGTCGCCGAAACTAAAAATTGTATTGAGAATCTTCACTTCTCAATATACGATACACGTTGAATGCACGTTGAATGCAATTCTCGTCGATTTTCGATTGTAGATTTTAGATTTACGGCATGCGGTGAATGCAGCTGGCATCATTTTAAAACAGCGCATTCGCCAATGATGCGGAAACAATTTCAAACTAAATCCAGGGCCATAAAATTCCCTTCATTATCCAAACAAGCGGTGAATGCGATAACTAAATAATTACAATATAGAGCGTTCGCCATGAATCAGCATTCAGTCGGCAAACAGATTCACCGTGTGTGGAATTTCCGCAAAATTATAGCAAACAATCAGAACACATAATTTTGCGGGGGAAAAAAATGGGGTGATGCCTTTGGCAAAATGCCTAGGTTGGAGAGAGAATAGCACCACCCAAGTGGGGAAGAGTTCATCGTGATTTTTGCGAATGATGGACGGTTATCAGTTGTACATGGTACTGAGCCATAACTTCAGGCTCTCGACCCCGGTCTCACCCCGAAGCCAGCTTCGGAGGAGTCCGTGATTCGGGTTGTTTAGTGGCAGATAGTCCCTTTGGTTTCGGTACATCATCTTTCACACCGTCCTGTACCCCAATAGAGCTTTCACAGTATATCTCGGTTACGAAAAAAGTGATGAAAAGTAGTGAAACGATTGGAAGAGGGAAACAAGTGTTGAATTACCGAATAATTTCTACCTCTATTGTGCCAGTTCCCTGACAGGACGGGCAACTGCTGTCGAGAGATTTTCCCGAGCGCTTGCACGACCTGCAGGCTTGGGTCTCGAGCACTGTTACGAGTTTTACCATGATGATGAATAGGATTTTCAGAGTATAAGAGGATATTGAAAAAAGATGTGAAAGAGGGGGAAAAAGTGAGATGGACCAAGGGAATACCGAAAAGCAGAGACTAATAGCCTGAGAGACGACGGGAGCACGCCTCTGATTGAAAAATAAATAAAATGCTCCCATCGGGATTACGTTTTCCTATGTCTGGCTCAAACCTCAATCAGACGGAATTGATTATTTGGCAGCCTTTTTGGCGAAGGACGAGTGGCTCCATACATCATCCACTACATCTGCTGCTACCTTATCTTGCATTTCGACATAATGTTTCTGGGTTATTGTTAACGAGGAGTGGCGAAGATGTTTCTGAACAATGGGTAAGTTGTTTTTATTTGCGTTCAGGATTAGTTGTCCAGAGGTTCTACGGAGCATCTGGAAGTGGAATTTGATTCCAACTCGATCTTCCAGTTCTCTCTTTAATCTCCAGAAATAGGCAGGGGTTGGCGGTTTATCAACAACTCGATATTTGGTCATTACTGGAATGAGAGCTGCTGCAATATCCACTCCACGCTTTTTTATCTCTTGGACTCTTTGTTCAAGAAATCGTAGGACGTATGGCCTCAGTTCTGTGGGGATACTCATGGTTTTCTGATATTCAGGTCCTCCTTTGGGGTACCTGATGAAGAATGTCCATTTTCTGAGGTTAATGTCTCTCAACTCTGCTCGTTGGAGTTCGCTCGCCCTCAGCCCAAGAAATATGTGGGTTGGAATGATAAATGCAATTACTGCACCGTTCCACCCGTACCCTGTTTGGGATAGAGTGAATAATTCCAACGCATCCTCCTCATCAAGAGATATTATTGCCTTATGGTTAGACCTTTTCGGAAGTTTTCCCTGCATCTGCAAGCGAATCATACATGAGTTCCCACACCAGTTCACAAGATTTTTCAAGTATTGCATGTATTTGGCTATTGTGTTGACATCAAGATTTCCTGCTTGTTCCTTGTTTTCTCGCATTATCAGGTATCTGTGTATCTCTCTGATGTCTTTTTCAATTAGTGTCTTGGGGTTTGTTGTGGATATGATTCCGTCCTGGTAAAGTTGTTGTATGTCATTATGTAGGTTTCTCAACATTCGTCTCTCGTTGTTCAGTGTACTCTTTGCCTTGAATCCCACAGAATCTGTCAGATAGTTTTCCATTTCCGCTAGGAAGGGGTATCTACCCATACTTCTCTGTCCTCGTTTTCTTCCTCTTCTCTTGGCATTATGTCGTTTATGATGTCCAGTGGTTTCATTCCCCGACGGAGCCTTGTCAGGGAGAATATCCTGTTCATCCTTGGCATGCGCATGCCTCTTGGCACCTTTCAGTGCCGCAAGTACATTGCTTTCGGATGTAATAAGGGTATTCCCTTGCCTGTTGACTCCACCAGGTTTCATCCAATTCCCCCGATGTGTTCAGAATTAGAATCTGTATCCGCGGAACTGGATACCTTTGGTATTTCATTGTTAAAAAACTGAAAATCCAAAATAGAATGAATAATCATTACAATAATAATCGTATATAATATGTAATCACATAATTGATCTGGCTCAGTCAGCTTTGACTTCCTCGTATCTGGTCCTGGGGACATAGCTATACCTCCTTCAGTATGCCCATGCCCCTACGTCTGTACTCCCCCCAGGCAATACGATGAGCGGGAAGTGCCGGGTTCGCTTTTCGTTTCGTTTCGTGAAGTCTCAGAGTTCGGTCCTTTGCGAATGGTTTGAAGTATTCGATTTACTTCAGATGATATATAACATATCAAGTATATATAATTGAGCCAGGTTACCCGAAAAAGGGTAACGTTTTCAAAAAATATCATTGTAGTATCCCGAAATACTTTAACACCTAGTTTTATTCCGGATATGCGCAAGTTGAACAACAAGAAGATCCGCTGGATTATCAGGGAGATTGAGAAAGGTTCTAGTATGGTCTGGATCGCCCAGGTCCAGGATGTCACCCGTGTTCGAATCTGGCAACTGTACAATCAGTATCTCTCGACCGGAGAGATACCAAAACTCAGGAAGCCAGGCAAGAAACCAGAACCGATATCAGAGGTTGACCGAAACCTGGTCAACGAGATGTATGAAAAACATCGAGTTGGACCATTGGCCCTGGAAGCAAAGATCAAACGTGAAACTGGAAAACATATCCCACACAATTGAATCTACAAAATACTGCTGGCTGGAGGAAAATCGTGGAAAATCCCAGAAAAAAGCAACAGCGAAAATATGTGCGTTACGAAAGAACGCACTCCATGAGCCTGTGGCAGGGAGATTGGAAACTACTCAGCCATACCGAAGACGGAGAAAAATGGCTTATTGCATTCCTGGATGATGCCAGCAGGCGCATCATGTGTTATGGAATATATGATAACGCAACGACTGAAAATGTTATCCAGACACTTGAATCCGGATTCGAAGAATTCGGATGCCCCAGAGAGATACTGACCGATCATGGAACACAATTCACAGCCAACAAGAAGGACAAGAAAGGCAATGCAAAGCATCGGTTTCCAGAGTTTCTGGAAACTCATGGCATCAAGCACATACTGGCTAGGGTTCATCATCCACAGACAAACGGCAAGATTGAACGGTTCTTCGGAACATTGGAACAGAAACGAAAGCTGTTCGATGACGATATTGACCAGTTAATTCACTGGTACAATACCGATAAACCCCACATGAGCCTGGATTTCGCCAATGCCGAGACTCCGGCTGAAGCTTTCTGGCGAAAGCTGCCGGAGGAAAGAATTATGGGATATGCGAGGTGGATGCTTGAAGTGTAAAATTAATTCGGGATATGACATTCAAAAAATATCATAGATAAATATTTATAGTACATGGACCTATTTAGAATCTAGAAGAAAATAAGTCCCTGACAAAATTGTCATACACACACAGAACCTTTTTGAATGGGGCATCAGCGACAGTAAGGAGCCTGAATGCCCGAATTTAATAAATCAACCAATCTGAATAGAACAGAATCCATTCTATCCAATTGCAGGATTTCTGCGTTGGGTGTTAGCACCAGCCTGTCGCTTCTGAAAAATAGGAGATGAATGAAATGGAAACAATAATCAGAAGAATTGAAAGATGTGAGCTAGCAAGGGAACGCGATTTAGTCAGATGTCTGACCACCATTATGGAGGTATGAAAATGGTAGAAAATCAATATTATCAATATTTGAAAGTATTAAATTTGGAAGGAAAATATACTAAAAAAAGGACAATCAAAGAACTTAAAATTGGAGGATTTGAAAGGCACGGAAACGGATATTATTTCATTCGTTTCAGGAAAATCTGTTCCAATTGTATCGAGGCAGAAAGGCAGAAATTACGCGATAACTTCGGCATACACACAAAAATCGTGGATTCTTTGGAACAATGCAAGAGTAGATACAGCCCATATACTACAAGGAAGTGAAATTATGTCCCCAATTGACCTTTCTAAAATCAAGTCCCGGCCAATAGTTACAAAAAATCCACAACTTCCAGTGAAAATTGTGGCCGGAAAAAATATTCCTTTTGATAATCTCAAACGCAAAGAGCTAAAACTATCATTTCACCCTGATTTACACAAATTGTTGAGAGAGATATCAAAACCACATGGTGGCATATCAAAATACATTCGCGAACTGGTTAGAGTGGACATTCATAAACTAGAATATTATATTAAACTGGTGGCTCCAAAAAAGAAGAACAGCGAGTACACTCTCCACATTACCAGGGGATATTATAACGAACTGAAAAGACGTGCGGACCAGGCTATGTTTCTCAATCCTTCGGATTATGTCCGAACACTAATCTATGCTGACATGATTTGGAATGAAAGGATTGACATCACTTTGGCTTCGGAGTTGGCAGGAGATTAAATCATCAAAGAACCGTCCAGAGCCTACATTAATCCACCACACCCCACCATCTTCCCCACTAGGGCAAGGTCATTCTCTCTCCATAAAGGCTTTATGCCTAGATCCTTGCCCGGATTTTTATTTTGCCTCCCTTTGTTATTCAATATACTCCAGATAATATTAGGGAACATGATTTAGGGGTACAATTGTGAGCAAAGGATTGGGGCTTGGTAAATGTGATTTATCTACAAATTTTAAGGTCTATTTTTCTTTACTGGTTCGATTGCTCCTTTTTCAATATATATTTTGTTGTTTTCCTCATAAAACAAGAGATATTCGCCTTCTTTAATATTGCCAAGTTTCTCCTGAATGACCTTAGGGATAGCAATCTGTTTTCGTACTGTCACCTTTGCCTGAGCAAAATATTTTGAAGTCATAGACCCGATATTATAAGCAATGTTTTCTTAAATACAGATAACACTGAAATCTTGAAACAAGAATTATATAGTTAATTAGTATGTACTTCCTGTTTGTTAAATAAATTGGAGGAAGGGTAAATTCCTTTTCCTTTGGTTAATTGCGTCGCTATTATCCAGGCAGGAATAATCGAGGACACATCCTATTGTTCTTTCCAGACGATACCGGTGCAAATGTCCCCCAGTTCTTTGAGCCGGGGGAATAAAGGAGGAATTAAAATGCAAAGGTTGGAAGATATGACTAATGAAGAAAGAGCAGTTTTTTTGGTAAATTCTGAATCAAATGCAGCGAAGGGGCCATTTGCTTTGGTTGGTGGTATAGGGATATGTGCATTTGCTGGATGGGCTCTCACCCAAGACATTTTCCTGGGTTTTATTCTTGGAATTTGTGGCATTATTATTACACTTGCAGGAGCCTATTGGACATCTTCTGGAAAAGAAGGAGTTACAAGATATAAGGCGTTTGAAAAGCAACAACCACCCCCGCAATATTATCAAACCCCGGTTGAAAGATATCCATCAGCACCGTCAAATCCATCGCAATATTATCCGCCACCACCACCACCAACGGAGCCATATCAATCAACATCACCCAAAACTAACGGAAAATTCTGTCCTTACTGTGGAACAAACAACCCACCAGACTATAACTACTGCAATAATTGCCAGAAACCTTTGTCCTGATGGACATAACACTTCGGCAGCCATAAAGTGTATTATATTGAAATAGAGAAGGAGAAAATGGAGGAATCGAATGTCTGAAAACGTTTACTGCAATATCTGTGGAAAGGAGATGTGGGGACAAAATGGAAAATACCATTGTGAATTGTGTGAAAGACCTGATGTTTTTGGAGATATTAAAATCGAGAAATGTATGAAAGAATGCGGTAATTTAATAGTATTAATTCCCTATAGTTGGTGGGATTCACAAGGACTTCCTGGTCGAAGAACTAATTTGGGACATGGTGTTACAATTTGTAGAGAGTGTAAATGTAAAGATCCTCACTATAATACAAGGGAATTCCTTTCAATAGCTCATTTTTTCGCGACTAAGATTATCAAGAGGGAAATAACCTATCTCAATTTGGAATTGCTTGGTTGGCCAAAACCTTTCATCTTCAGAATCAAGGAAATTGTTAACAATTGGAATAATGAAGGATGTAATAGTAATACAATCATGCCAATGTTAATCGCAATTTAGATACTGATGAATACCCCTCTTTAGCCTCCATTAATGCACCTACCCCCCCACACTTAGCATCACGTGCATACACTCCCCCGACACCTACCCCGACCTATGCGCCCCTCTATCCCCGTAGATGACATCTACGGTTACTTTCGGGAACAGCCGGAAATATCGAGGTATAGCCAGCATAAAATTTTTGTCCAACCATAGGCGCCATAGGTCAAGCCATATGCACCCCTAACGAACCCGTGCATAGGGTTGAAAATATGATGAAACTTCAGGAAGGTTTTAAATATGGCTTGTTTGGGCGTGAATAACCACCCAAGAAAGGGTAATTATTGACTCCAAATTTTAAGCCCCAGCATTCAAGTGGAACCAACCTTATTCCGGTAAATACTCCAAATCAGTAAAATATCACTGAAAAGACATTTACATTGATACATTAAACAAATGTTTTCATTTTGTTTGTCACCATCAATTCCAAAGAGGGACTTCCGTGACAGTAGTTATCCCCAATGTCCAGGTTGAACACCGGCTTTTTCTAGGCCATATCAGGCCCATTATCCCTGATGAATTTCAAGTGCTGTTCCTCGAAGACAAACACTCTATCAGCCCAGTTCAATAATTCCCAGGTAAGTGGTTGAACATCACTGTATATTCCGGCAGCCCTAGTGTCATAACCAAGTGTCTCGAACAATTCCTTATCAGTGAGACTCGGGCTCTGCCGCATTGACCAAGGCATCTTCCATAGAATCATAAGTTTTCAGACGATCTTCGGCTCTGTCGTTTCCAATGCAATAAAATAACCCTTCCATGTCGCCATAATAAGAATCCGAGACCTTTTCCTCCATGAAAATGTATAGTAGTTGCATAATATCGCTAATTCCCATATCCAAATCATAGCACATGTTCAGAAAATCCCCTCGAAGAATATCTAGGATTGCCTGCTTGTTTGCTGTCCAGCATCTGGCCAAAACCGTAATATTTGTATTACGAAGCAAATCAAAACGCCTTTTAAGGTCATCCTTTAAGAATATCTGAAGTTCTCTATTACTAAGGTGTGGCACCGCAGGTTTGAAGCTTTTAACCTCCACCAATATCTGGTGAACACCAGATTCCATCAGAATAACCCCGAATAAACTGTAAGTAATCGAAACATCAACCAAGTTACCGTTGTCCCATGTTCTCTTGGTTGTGTTTACAATGCCCAGGTCATTCATTATCAGTTTATGAATCTCTTTTTCTATCTCCGTCTTTACCATCCTTTACTCCTCCTTTGGAATGCTCAGCTTAAACGCTATTGCACAACCTTTGACTCTTTCTTCTCTGCCTGCAACCGCTTGTCTACTTCCTCTCCAATCAATAACCTGAGGTCGCTTTCCCGTATGGTGTAGAAGCCATCCTTGCCCGGTTTCTGGCCCTTAATGGTGTCTTTCGGTACTTCCATCTCTCCAACAACCATGGATATCGGGTAGCCTTGCAGGACCCGAACATGCTGGGCCTCTTCCACCCGCATCTCCCTTTCATCGAAAGCTTGCTTACAAATAGGGCAGTAATAATAATCGGTCTTGTTCCAGACGGTCGCGCCCTTCTTGTATTCACGACCATACATGCGCTGGCATCGGTGGCCTTTGGCATCGTACATTACTTTGGGCATGGGTATCGGGGTGGGATTGGGGGCGAGGTATTTAATTGTAATTGTTGATTGTATACGGATAAAAAAGAAAGATCAACCTTCCCACGCCTGCAGGAATGATTGCTCAGAGGGAGCTGTCACGGTAAGGCCCGGACGGGGTTTTTATGGCGAGACTATACATGACAAATTATTACTTTCGGGAACCCCCAACAAATTGTTAAATACCACCCTGCCGATTAGGGTGTATGCACGTCACGGTGCGGTTGCAGAGGGTAGGGAGGAAAGACGCCTCGTATGACCATAACTTCCATCTCGGAAGCGCGGTCTACACTTTATTGAAAGATAATGCAGATGGTGCAGCAGAGGCACTCCACGAATCACATTACCGCTCAGCGTACGTTTTATCGGAAATTCACAGGGTCGGCAGAAAGCCTGGCGAGGCGTGGTTCAGGGTGGGAACAGCCAATGAAATCGTACTTCGCATCGTTTCCAAGGCCCTGACACCGAGCTTGAAACTTCATGTCGGCGGAACGGAATTCATGATAACCGGACTCCAGATCGAGGAACCGGTGGTCCGGCCCGGCGAGTTCGTGACACTCAGCCCCATCCTCCTGCGCGACAAGGAAACAGGAAAAAGCATAGTCCATGACACACCGAATTACAAAGAAACCCTGGAAGCGGCCATGAACCAACAGATAAAAAACTACCTCAAAAAGGATGGCACGGTCAAGGTTATTCACTTCGAGCCCCAGGCTGTCAGGAAGCGCACTATAAAGGAAAAGACGGTGCTGGCGCAGAAAGGGCGGATGCTGCTGGACGGCGAGGAGGAACAGTTGCGGTTTTTGGTCAATCATGGGGTTGGGTTGAGCCCGGCGCTGGGGTTCGGGATGGTTGTCGGCGCAAGTTATGAAATAAATCAAAAAGATGAAAGGGACACACTAATAAATCTGAGAGGTGCTTGATGCTTCAAAATGACAATGAACATCAATGGATTGCCAATGCTTTAGGGTTGAAGAATGATGATGCCCCTTTTCCATGGCAATTACGACTTTATGATGATTTTAAAAAGGGCAAGATTCATCGCTTACTTGACATCCCTACAGGACTTGGAAAAACAGGAATTATGGCGCTATGGCTTGTTGCACGTGCAGTCAACGCCCCTCTGCCACGCCGATTAATCTATATTGTAGATAGACGAGCAGTTGTAGATCAGGCAACGAAAGAGGCTCTCAAACTTCGAGAATTCGTGGAGAACACTCCGGAAATAAAGAAAAAACTCAGGTTGGATACTCATAAACTTCCAATCTCAACCCTGCGTGGTCAATTTACCGATAATAGAGAATGGCTTGAAAATCCAACGTTACCAGCAATCATTGTAGGGACAATAGACATGATTGGTTCTCGACTTCTTTTCGAGGGATATGGCGTTTCCCGCAAAATGCGCCCATATCATGCAGCGCTTCTTGGAACGGACACATTGTTCGTCCTTGATGAGGCTCATTTAGTGCCTCCGTTCGAAAAACTCTTGGAAACAATTGCGGATAACAGAACCGCTCTCGGTCCGCATGATGATTCTAGAGGAACACTAATATCACCTTTTAAATTTATGGCAATGTCTGCAACCGGCCAGCAAAATTCGGGAAGTGTTTTCAGTATTGATGAGGAGGATTTGAGAGATGGCACCAAAACTGCACGACGGCTTAATGCGACAAAACGCATTATCATTGAAGACATCGAAGAGGGGAAAGACCTCTCCGATGTACTAGCAGAACGAGCATGGGTGCTCGCTAACGAGGGAAAAACTGCGGTTAAGATTGTTGTGTTCTGTGATAAACGCACGGATGCAATGAATGTAAAGAAGGAGATAGAAAAGAGAGCGAAAGGTAATAAGAAAGAGGGTGTTCCAGCCGTTAAAATCGAATCTCAACTTCTTGTTGGCGCCCGCCGTGTGTATGAAAGAGAGATGGTTGCAAATTGGCTTAAAGCTCATGGTTTTATCGCTGGCTCAGATATACCGATGGAACGGCCCACGTTCTTGATTGCAACTTCTGCAGGCGAAGTGGGTGTTGATCTCGATGCAGACCACATGGTATCTGACCTCGTTGCATGGGAGCGCATGGTTCAGCGCCTTGGCCGAGTAAATCGGTTTGGCAATGGTGACGCCAATGTAAAAGTTATTGTTTCGTATGACAAAAAGATTAAGGACAAAGAGCGTGAAATGCTCAATTCCACCCGTAAATTGTTTGAAGCTTTGCCGGAAAAGAATGGAATTAGGTCTGGTAGTCCACAGATATTGTGCAATCTCAAGAGTAAAGCCACTACTGATGATGAATTAAAATCCCTTTTCGAAAAAGCTATTACGCCATCGCCCCTAAGGCCGGCCCTTACACGGCCTTTAGTGGATGCTTGGTCTATGACCTCCCTCAAGGAACATACAGGACGGCCAGAGATTGGTCCCTGGTTGCGCGGATGGGTTGATGATAAACCGCGAGTGTCGGTTATCTGGCGAAAGTACTTGCCTATTCGTTGGTGTGGAAATCGACGCATAGAGGTATCCTCAAATGAAATCGAATCATTTTTTGAAGTGGCTAGACCTCACATGAGCGAAATGCTTGAAACAGAATCATTTCAAGTCGTCGATTGGCTCAAGAAGCGTGCAAAGAAACTTGAGCCAGACCAAAAAATAGGCACTTCCATTGATTTAGATAAAGACGAGCTTACCGAACTCCCCTCTCTTCAGGAGGATGATATTGTTGCAATCATACTCTCGCCAGCTGGTGATTTTAAAAAGAGCCTCACGTTGAGTAATCTTCTGCAAAAAGAAGAGAAGCTGGAGGATTTATCATCGAGTTGTGCTATTGTACTTGATATACGTATTGGGGGATTGAGGGATGGACTCCTTGACCAAGATGAAAAATCAATTCCCCGAACCACTGACGATGGACAACCATGGATGCAGGATAATTCAGAAACCACACAGACCGTTCCCATAATTCAATTTCGTGTCAGAACAATGAAGGAAGGAATGGACGGGGATGCCGATACACAGTGGCACGAAAGCCCTAGATTTCCTACGAAAGTCACCGAGGATGATGAACCGGTGGAGTGGTTTGTTATCGAAAAATGGGGTGGTAGAAGCCGTTCAACCGGATATCTTCAACTTCTGGACGTTCACAAAGAAGAGGTTGAGAAAAGGGCACAATCCATCGCAGATGGGTTGAGCCTTCCCAAAGAATATGCGGATATGCTCCGCATCACTGCGAAACTGCATGATGAAGGAAAACGTGCCAGTCATTGGCAAATGGCTTTCAATGCACCTCATGATGGCATATATGCAAAAACAAAAGGGCCAATCAACCAAAATCTGTTGGATAATTATCGCCATGAACTCGGTTCGCTATTGGAAGCAGAAAAAGATAAAGAGCTTCTTGCTTTACCACAGGATTTCCGCGAATTGGCTCTTCATTTAATCATATCTCATCACGGATATGCACGCCCAATCATTACAACTCATGGTTGTGACGAAGCACCCCCATCCGTGTTGAATGAAAAAACCAAAGAGATTTCATTACGCTTCGCAAGATTACAAAAACAATGGGGGCCATGGGGCCTGGCATGGTGGGAATCATTGTTGAGAACTGCTGACCAACAGGCATCCCGAGAAAGTGAAACAGCCAATCATACCAAGCTGAATGGGGGGCTTTGATGACCGATTATTCTATTCCTGTGGACATATTCAACCCCGGTCAGGTTTTCGCATGCCTTGGCTTTATGGAAGCAGCTGATGTGCTCCTCGGTGACGCTGAGGGTGGGTTCGATTGGACCGATGAATCCAACGTGCGCTTCGTACTCCATACAGCAAATGAAAAGAATCCATTTGAGGAAGTGCTGGAATTTCTTGCGAAAGCTAAAATTGTCCAATATATGCCAGAGAGGTGCCACATTATACAGAAGGTGAAGGGAAAGAAGAAAAATATTTCACAAAAGAATTCGGATGAAAGGGATATGGATTCAACTGAAAATTCATTATCATCCAATACGTTTCCGTCTATGGAAGGTGATGCAATGGCGTTGCCTTGCCGCCTCACAAGCGGAACATACGCCATTGAAATTGGTCACTGGGCAGATGGTTCGAGTCGTGAGAAATTTAAACTTTATGCAGGAAATCGTTCGGCAATTGGCATTGCGTGTGCGATGTTGAACCGCATTAATCACCTATGGAAAAATCATCGCAATGAACTTGTGACGAATCCTTTCAATGTCCTCACTCCATTGGGGGGTAGCTTCAATTTCGATCCACGTGGAACTTGGACATCAATTGATGCAGGTTATTCTCCCAACGATGTAAAGCATGGAGTGAACGCATCGCCAGTGGTGGAACTTCTAACGGCTATTGGCTTTGAACATGCAAGGCCATTCGAATATGATAAACGTAAAATTCGTTATGGTGTATGGCAACGGGTCGTACCGCCCATTCTTGCACGCACCTATTTAATGGGACTTGACACAGACCATACGAATAAACAATTTCGATTTGAACTTGCTCTATCTGGCAAGAACAAGATTGTAACATATGCAAAGGAGGAAAACAAACATGAATAGTGAAGCAAACAAAGAAAATGTGCTAAAGGTGGATGAAAAAATGCTTGATGAATGGGCAACCAATCTATCTGGACCAGTTGCAATTCATCTGAAGCAAAAACTAGTACCAATCGAGGGTGAAGGGGGAGTAATTTTCCCACCCACTTATGCAAACATAGGCTACAATATCGATGTACTTTCGGATGGTAAAAAGGTCGCAACAATCGATAGTGTGGGTTCACAGGCCAATCGAATGGAACCTCTATTCAAAGAACCTCCACTTAATGACCTTATCCCACAGATTCAAATTAAATTTGGCAACAAGCAGATATCAATTCTTGATGTTGGACATCGACTTGGAGATGCATTGATTCGATCTACTAACCTCTCGGAAGAAGCAAAAGAAGCATTTGAAAAATGGCTGAATGGAGATGCTGGAAAATTGGCCAAATTAGCACCTACTTCGATCATATTTGGTGCATGGGACTCGCGTGATACATCTGCGAAATTACCTAGAATAATTCAATCTGTAATTCGTGCATGGGATGTAGACGGATTAAGTCGATCCGCGACATATTTTCCCCCAGTTGATTATGCAAAATTTGAAGTGTTTTCCGAGGAGGAAAAGACTAAAGCGGAGGGGGATACAAAGAATCCTCTAGCCCAACGTGGATTTGTAAATGCTCTTTCCACCAGTGAACCCGGCGGCATAATTGCTCATGGCCCAATCTACCGAGATGTAACAGTTAATCTTATCACACTAAGGCGACTCAAAACGACTGAAAAAGAAAAAGATACGCTGAGAAAATATATTCTAGGCTTATCATTGATGGTCGTAATCCAACCCTTTGACGGCTTCCTGCGTCAAGGGTGCCTTCTTACACCGGACCCAGCTGCTGAACAAGACTGGGTTATAGTCATGCGTGATGGTAGGCGTCTTTCATTCAAAATTGACGATACGGTTGCCCTCGAATATGCAAAAAAAGCAGCAAAGGAGTTTGGAGTAGTTGGAAAAATAAGGGAAGTATCATTTGAGAAACAAAAGGCAGTTGATGATTCAAATAAGGTCAAGGGAAAGAAAAACAAATGATTCAACGGGCGATGTTCATATGAATCTCCTAATAACAGTATATGTCCATGATGGGCGATACCACGGAACGGACGACTGGCCGCCTTCACCCGCGAGACTATTTCAAGCACTCGTCGCGGGTTCATGCTTCGGTGAATCCCTGCAAGATGAAGATAAGAAAATATTCAAATGGCTAGAGAATCTCCAGGCACCAGTAATCGGAGCACCTCATAAAAATGATGGTCAGTCAGTAATATTTTATGTTCCACGTAACACTATCGATTCACAGGGTTGTAATCTGGAACGTATTGCAGATATTCGTCAAGAAAAAAATGTGGAACCCCGTTTATTTGATTCACAAATTCCATTCTTATACTTATGGTCATTTAATCATGGAGAAGAGGGTATGATGCAAGGAAGTGCTATCTGTAATATCACAAACAATCTTTATCAATTAGGTCGTGGCGTTGACATGGCATGGGCGCAGGGAGAATTACTCGAAGCCAAGGAAGTTGATGAACGATTACTTGCATACCCAGGACAAATATATAGATCCACAAAAGGACGAAATGGGGGAATTGAATTGAGTTGTCCCTGTCCAGGCTCTCTCGATAGCCTAGTGACCAGATACAAAGCCAGTCTCTCGCGGTTTCATCATGAGAGCAACAGCCAGATTCTAACACAACCGCCAAGACCTCGATTCACCGAAATTACATACAATAGCCCACCCATTCGATGCCTATTTGAACTTCGAAAAGCCACTGACGACACACAATTTGCCCCTTGTCAACTAATCCAATCTACAAAACTCGTTATGGAAATACGAGATAGTGCGATTCAGAAGTTGCGCAAAACACTCCCGCAACAAGAGGGAATTGTAAATAGGGCGTTTATTGGCCAAACGCAGGATAACATTCACGTGGAAAATGACCGTACTCAAGTGTGTATTATTCCACTCCCATCCATCGGTCACCGCAACGTCGATTGCGAAATCAGACGTATCCTTATCGAGGTACCTCCCAATTGTCAATTATATGCAGAAGATATTTTTTGGGCTTTTTCTGGAATCAATCTTACGGGCTCCGACTTAAATGGGGGCGTGGAAACTATTCTCACGCGAATTCAGGATAAGAAAAAACAAAAGATGCTCACCCATTACGGTGTAATTGATGGTTCGATATTCAAAGTCTGGCATACAATAACACCAGCAGCATTGCCGGAGGGAGCAAGGCGAAGACGTATTGATCCCTCACGAACTCATGAGGAGGCAAAATCTGGGTCTGAACGAGCTAGTGAAGAGATGCGAGCGGCTGTGGCAATTTTCCATGAGTTACGCACACTTCGTATGCTGCCCCATATCGAATCAATACATGTGCAACGTGAACCATTTGAGGGCAATGGTATGCGTGCGGAGGCATTCAGTGTCGGCACGATGTTTGCTAAGGAACGGCTTTGGCATGTTGAGGTTATTTTCAAGGAACCTGTAAATGGCCCCCTAGTCATTGGTAATGGCCGTTTCCTTGGCCTTGGAGTCATGGCGCCGGTAAGGGATACATGAAAATGTGTGAGGATATTCCCGATAAAATGGGGTCTAATATTATACCCACCGGCAAAGCCGCCTTCTACCTCCACTCCTGCCCAGTCCTAACTTGGCTCTACCTCCACGGACAACTGGTCGTCGCGTCCTCCCACATCTTCATCAAAAGTGGCAAGGAGCTCGACACCCAGCGCTTCTCCAACAAGCGCTCCATCGACCTCACTCCCTACGGAAAGGCGGACTGGGTCACCGGCACCCAAACCACGCCCATAATCCACGAAGGCTCGCGGGGCAAACGGCACAACGAGCCGAAACGCGCCCAGTTGAGGCACTATCTCTGGGCGGCCAAACAACTGTACAACATCGATGCTGTGGGCGAACTTCATCTGAAACAGGGCAATGTGGAGAGAGTGGAACCGGACCATGACTCGGTGGAAAGGGACCACGCGCGGTTGCTGGAGATAATGAAGGGCTCCATGCCCCAGCCTCAAAAAATTCCCATTTGCAAAGGATGTACGAACAAGGACTGGTGTTGGCAATGAAAGACTATTACATATTCCAGAATTGCAAGCTGGACGCGGACGAACATGTTCTCCACAT
>VMTD01000067.1 GCA_013791785.1 Methanobacteriota archaeon | reverse complement strand
ATCCCCAAATCTACAATCGTTATTGCTTCATTTCACTGAATACTTACTCAAATGCGAAAGGTATATAATAGAGACCAGAATGTAGGGAGACCCTCACGGGTGAACAATATGAGATATACCAGATTTGAAAGAGCTAGAATTATCGGGGCCAGGGCTCTGCAGATCAGCATGGGCGCTCCGGTGCTCATGAAGGTCCCGGACAACCTGATAGACCCCATTGACATCGCTATAATGGAATTCGAGAAAGGAATGCTCCCCATCACGGTAAGAAGAGGCTGAGTTCCGGAGTTGCAATTTATGACTATTATTGAGAATGCCGCAGCCAGAAAGATTCTTGACAGCCGTGGAAACGCCACTGTCGAAGTTGAAATCCTTACCGAATCCGGATACGGCACGGCGGCCGCTCCCAGCGGTGCCAGCACCGGAGAGCATGAAGTAATGTCTTTCCCCGAGAAGGGCGTTGACGCTTCCCTGAAGGTTTTTGAGGATGAAGTGCTTCCCCAGCTTATCGGCATGGACGCTTCCGAGCAGAGGTTCCTGGACGCTTTGCTGCATCAGATAGACGGTACGCCCAATTTCTCCAGAATGGGCGGGAACATGGCCGTTGCAACTTCCCTGGCCGTGGCCAAGGCCGCTGCATCCGCTTACAGCATGCCACTTTACAAATATGTGGGCGGCGCGCTTTCCAACAGTATTCCTAAACCACTTGCCAATGTCATCGGCGGAGGCCGGCATGCGATAGGCGGAACCGATATCCAGGAATTCCTTGTCATCTCCCAGGCTGATAAAGTCTCGGACTGTGTGTTCGGCAATGCCCGGACCCACAAGATAGTGGGCCAGATGCTCAAGGAGAAGCTCCCCGGCCACGCCATCGGAAAGGGCGACGAGGGTGCCTGGGTGGCTGCTCTCAGTAACGAAGATGCTCTTGCACTCCAGGTTGAGGCCTGCGACCGCGCGAGTTCAGAACTGGGCTTCAAGGTCCTTCCCGCGCTGGACATGGCCGCATCCGAGTATTTCAGAGAAGGAAAATACCATTACAAGGACAAGTCCTTTACACCCGAGGAACACGTTGACTTCGTTGCCGGCCTGGTGGAGCAGTTCAACCTTCACCTTGTGGAAGACCCCATGGACCAGAACGATTATCAGAGTTACGTGAGCCTTACGGACGCCGTGGGCTCGAGATGCATCATTGTGGGTGACGATTTGTTCGTCACCAACCGCCAGCGCCTTGAAAAGGGCATAGAGATGGGCGCGGCAAATGCAGTACTCATAAAACCGAACCAGATTGGCACCCTCACTGACACGCTGGAAACCGTTGAACTGGCCAAGTTGAACGGCTATAAAACTGTCATTTCCCACCGCAGCGGCGAGACAAGTGACGATACGATAGCGCATCTCGGCGTGGCTTTTGGCTCCTACGCGATAAAGACAGGAGCCGTGGGCGGCGAGAGGACAGCGAAACTCAACGAACTCATCAGGATAGAAGAAGACCTGGAGGCATAGTATGGACGAAACAGAACAAACAGTGCAGGAACATGAAACGAAACAGCCATTGTTGATACCGGAGGAGAACTATCTCAGTTCCGGTGTGCACATCGGTACCCAGCAGAAGAGCGCGGACATGAAGCGCTTTCTTTTCAAGGTCCGTTCCGACGGCCTTTACATGCTGGATTTCAAACTGACCGACCAGAGAATAAGGATTGCATCGCAGTTCCTTTCAAGGTTCAGCCCCGATGAAATACTGGTTGTCTCCGCAAGACAGTACGGCCAGAAGCCGGTGCGCACCTTCGCCAAGAAACTGGGCGCCTTCTATTTCGCGGGCCGCTTCGTTCCGGGGACGCTTACCAACCCCAGGCTGGCCGATTATATTGAACCGCAGGTGCTGTTGGTCACAGACCCCGCAGCGGACCAGCAGGCCGTCAGGGAGGCCATCAACGCCGGCATCCCGATAATCGGTCTGTGCGACGCCAACAACGAGACCAGGAACATGGACGTCATCATTCCTGCCAACAACAAGGGTCGCAGGGCACTCGCAACCGTTTACTGGCTCCTTACAAGGGAATATCTCAAGAACAGAAACTTGATAAAGTCGGATGAGGAATTCGACATGGCAGTGGAGGATTTCGAGGCGACCATTTAGTCGCCTGGCAATACCTTTAAGTATGCAATCGTTTATGGACGGATGTGGTAGATATGAACACGGTAAAGCCGCTTTCAATGCTGAGCAAGGCCCTGAACAAGCCTGTTATTGTCGAACTCAAGGGAAACAAGGGATTCAGAGGTACGCTTGACGGATTCGATCCGCACATGAACCTCGTTCTCAAGAACGCAGAGGAACTGAACTCTGGCGAGGTCACGCAGAAGGTAGAGTTGGCCATAGTCAGGGGCGACAACGTAATCTACATCTCACCTTAAGGAGGTCTAACAATGAGCAAGGGTACACCGTCAATGGGCAAGCACGCATCGAAGAAGACACACATAAGGTGCAGGAGATGCGGCGGCCATTCATACCATGTCAGAAGAAAGACCTGCGCATCCTGCGGATTCGGAGCCACGGCAAAACTGAGAAATTATACCTGGGCCAAAACGCATTGAGGTTGATTTTGTGGGCACAGACGCCGATGACAAACCCCGTGAGGCATGCGGTGTCGTTGCCATGCGATGCATCAACAAGGATGCCGCCACTTACATTTATTATGCCCTGAGAGCGATCCAGCACAGAGGTCAGGAAGCGGCCGGCATTGCCGTGAACTCAAAGGGCCTCATAGTCAAAAAGGGCCTGGGCCTTGTTGCGGACGTTATCTCTTCGGAGGACATCGAGAAACTGTCCGGCAAGGTGGGCATCGGCCATACTTATTATTCCATCAAGGTTTCGAAGCCGGAAAATATCCAACCGCAGTTCCTGAAGACCGGCGTCGGGGACATTGCCATTGCCCACAACGGTATCATTGTTAATTCCGGGCTTCTGATCACAAAGCTCAAGAACGAGGGCAAGAATTTCATCATCGAATCCGAGGAAGAGGCCATCATCATGATGCTTGCGGACGCCATCCGCAGCACCAACGACATACCGAAATCCATCAAGGCCGTGTGCAAGGAACTGATAGGTTCTTACGCTTTTACGCTCATGATAAACGATCGCGTGTTCGCCATTCGCGACCCCTACGGGATACGGCCGCTCTGCCTGGGCAAGCTGCCTGACGGAAAGGGCTATGTTGCCGCTTCCGAGTCAGTTGCCCTGGATGTATTGGGCGCCAAGTTCGTCAGGGATGTTCTCCCGGGCGAGGCCGTGGAACTCACGGATGACGGTTTCAAGTCCACCAATATCGCTCCGTCCATCAACCGCGCCCATTGCTTCTTCGAATGGGTGTACTTCGCCCGCGCCGATTCCGTTATCGACGGACTGAGCGTTTATGATGTGAGGAAGCGCATCGGCTGGAGGCTCGCCAAGGAAGCGCCCGTGGTCGCGGACGTGGTGGTACCGATACCTGACTCCGGGCGTGCCCATGCGTACGGTTTCTCCATGGGCTCCAACATCAAGATGCTCGAAGGTCTCATGAAGAACAGGTACATTCACAGGACCTTCATCATGCCGTCCCAGGCTGCGCGGGATATTTCCGTCCGGGAGAAGATTAATCCGGTCCGGGCAGTTGTGGAAGGGAAACGCGTTGTCATTGTTGACGATTCCATAGTCCGCGGAACCACCATGAAGCGCATAGTCTCCATGCTCCGGACCAATGGCGGCGCATCCGAGGTTCACGTCCGCATCGGTTCCCCGCCTTTAATCGCTCCCTGTTACCTGGGAATTGACATGACCAACCGGGACCAGTTCATTGCGGGCGGAAACAAGGAGATAGACGAGATTCGGAAGGAAATCGGCGCCGATACTCTCGCATACATTTCGATTGACGGGCTCGTTGAGGCCATCACCATGGACAAGGATAACCTGTGTCTGGGTTGTGTCTCCGACGAGTACCCTGTTTCTATTCCAGGGGAAAGGCGTCGGTTCCAGCAGACGCTGGCTAATTTTGAGTGAATGCTGCCCATCCGGGCATGACCTCGCAACGGTTTTTGATTCACCCGGTTCGCAAGACACGCAGTGGCTTGCGCTAAGACGATTTTTGAATTCATCTGTTTAGGGCCTGGTAGTTTACAAATTGTCTAACGATTACGTTTAAATATCCCCGTACTGCTTAATCTTCTGTATGGCAAAACGCGAAGAGAAAGCCGGGACGATCCTCAGAAGAACTTATCTGAAAATACATAATATCATATGCGACAGGATGGAGCAGATAACCGGCCAGAGACCCAAAGATTACAAAAAAATGGACACCAGAGTTCTTATTCGGTTCTTCAACAGCCTTGAAAGAAAGCAGATGGACGGTTTTGAGTTCATGACCTATGTTCTTTCGACGCTTATAGTGGAACAGGCATTGCCGAACACGAACCACAGAACGACCCTATCATTCGTCGCTGTGTGGCTGGATACGGCAGGCTTTGGTTTCAAATTCGAGCTGGAGACGCATGACCGGCGAATGACCCAGTACATCCTTGATTCAAAAGTAATAATCGAAAATCGCGGAACAGATAAGAGGTACCGGGCGAACCATGTAAACTACCAGCCCCTAAAGGTCTTTAGTGGTGTCGTGCAATAATTTAGTATAGAACCCCTAAAGCGTCTGGCGTTTGTTGCCTGGGCTGGAAGTTTACCCAGAGGGCCATGCACCTGATTTATCAAAGCCTGACAGCTTTGATTTCCTGTGCAATAGATAGAACGGTGCATGGCGGTCTTCCTTTTGCTTATATTCGTGTAAATGGCCTCTCATCCCCGGCTTAAAAACCGGGGGGTTCCCGGCCTTTATCACTAAAAATCACCAGGGAGTTCCTGATGGAATTCTTGGGCGAAGCTCAATCTGGGAGATTGGGAAGTATCTCTTCCATCTTGCTCATAACATCCTTCAGCGATTCCTCGAAGGACTTCGGTTTCTTGGCAGACAGTTCCGGCATGGATGATGAATAGGCGTGAGGCTGTATATAAACATAGCGAACCTCCGATACCAGGCTGCACGTATGTTCTGAAATTACAACGCGAAGGATGAAGAGACATTGTTGGAATATACTCAAGGCATGCTGCCGTGAAAATGCCTATTTGTTCCCATTCTTGTTCTCAATAATTTCCTGGCGCTTGTCGATGCGCTCCAGCGTTTTTGTAACTTTTCTGGCAAGGTAGGTGAAATAAATAACGAACGGTACAAAAATCAGAACCGAGAACATCACATCCAGATGGGTAAATCCGAACGGCGACACTTCCTTGACAATGAGCATCTTTGCAGCGGTGGTGTTGCTGGCACCAAGGACATCGGTGCATTTGAAGGAATATGTGTTAACTCCGGAATCGAGGCTTGCTTCGACATAGTAAACCTTGCCGTCAGTGAGAATCGTATCCTGCGGATCAAGTTCCTGCATGGGGGTTGAGGCACCATTGATGACTACTGAAACATCGCTCGCGGTAGTATTGCCTTTGTAAGTCACAGTGAACACATAATTAGTACCCGAGCCAGTTGCAGCAGCTCCGCCTGTGAGAAGCTGCGGCTCCATTGCTAAGGCGGAGGAGGCCAGGAGTGCCACGAGAACTGCGATGAAGAGGATGCGCATGCTGTAGCTATGAGGGATGCGGAATAAAATGATTTGGGTGGCTCGGGGCGGGGTGGGGACGGGGCGTGGGTGACCGGGCTGAACCGGAATCCCGCGCGGCCGTCATCAGAATGTCGGCTAGGCCGGATGCCGTCGTTACCCCGCCCTTACAGGCGAGGTTTGACAGTTGAAGTATGCAAAACGCATCATTTGTTTGGAAGAATATCACTTGATGCCAGAATAGTATAAAACCCCGCCCTCACAGGCGGGGCATGCTGCCGTGAAAATGCCTACTTCTTCTTCTTGCGCCGAAGAAGAATTATAACGATTATTATAATCGCCAGTATCAGCGGAATGACGAGGTAGGGGATTATTTCTGCCCAGTCGCTCTCCGGTCCAACAATCGGGGGCGCGGGCGGCGCCGGTCCGATTGTTACCTCGGGCATGGTGAAATGGTTGTTGTTCTCGTCCAGCTCCGCGATGGCATTGTCCGGGTCCACCTCGAACCTCAGGATGTGGTTTCCCTCGGTGGGCAGCCAGTAGAACCTCACCGGCGTGGAATCGATATTTGGGCTGGCAAGCATCACGGTTGTATTCCATATCGGCGTTTCATAATCATACACCCTCACCACGAAGCTTGTGGCGCTCCCCCTGCCCAGGTTGCGGACCAGGATGTAGATGTTTGTTCCCTCGGTCTCGTTCATGGTCTGGTTCCTGGGGTCTATCGGGAAGTAGGAAATCGCGTCCTCGGTTATGGCCAGGTCCGGCATGTCCGGAGAAAATATGTAATAACTGTAAGCGCCCGTGACAGGGTCCCGGTCTGAATAAGCGCCGTTGACCGATGTGACCCAGTAGGTAATCGTGGAAGACATTGCCTGGGGCGGGATCGATCCGGCGAACTCCCCGGCGGCATAGACCATCTGGGCTGTGATTTCCGTGCCATTGTTCACGCGCCAGTGCAACGTTACGGTTGAATCGGAACTCGCCACCACCGCATACACTGCCACAGTGTCGGCCGGAAACGCCTGGAGCGGGTCTCTTTCTACCGAGATTATGTTGGCCGGCGAGGGAATGGTGAACCCCATGGCTTCCTCGTCCATTTTCTCACTTGCATCGGAATATACCAGGGCAGTGATGACATAATCGGTGCCCAGCGGGAGATTATTCTGCCAGATCTTCCCGAATGTAACGCTTCCCGCAACGCTCAGGTTGGTGATATCGAACACCCGGTACTCGTTCACGGTACCGCCGGCCAGCGTGAGATTCAATGTTCCGTTGAACGTTGCGTTACCCGCATTAACCACGCTCACATTGCTGCTCCACCCATTGCCCCAAATCGCGCTCTGCGCATCAGGAAATCCGAGTGTGTGAGTAATGAGATTGAATATCTGAATCTCGCTGGGAACATCCACAACGATGTTGAGTCCCACAACCGGCTTGCCTATTGCGCCTGTGGCATTATCCGTCACGCTGGCCGGGGGCGTGCCGATTGCCTGGATTGTCCCGGTGTACTTCCCCGGTTCCGAGGCAGGCATGTCAATCCTGTACAGCACCTTCTTGTTCTGGCCTGGGAAAAGAGTGAACGTCGGCGTGCCAGTATATTCCGGGAAAGAGACGTACGGCGCCAGGGTTCCGTCGGCGCCCATCTCTATGGACAGCGAGGATGGCGAAGTATCTGAAAGGTAGATTCTCACGTAAATGTCGGTTCCGTTGAAAATCTGGGCCTGGAACGGCGTGGCAGTGAAATCGCCACCGCCCGATATCGCCATGGAATAACCCGCTTGGACACCCGTGGGAATCAGCATCGCTAGGAAGAGAAACGTGACTGCGACAGCCATTAATTTGAACTTCATCGAATTATGAGAATACTTCGGGGTTAATTATTCTTTCGATGGCCAAGGCCGGAAACAAAAAAATGAAAAGGACGGGGTTAGCTTAAATCGGCGATCAAACTGGCCACGGGGCTGGTTCCGGCCAACCCCCAAAGCACGTTTCCCCAGGTTATATGGCAATAGGGGCGCGGCCGTTCCCCAATTGTCGGCTAGCCTGGGTGCCGTCGTTACCCTGCCCTCACAGCCGGGGCATGCTGCTTGCCAAATGCGCGTGCGGGTGAGGATGGCGAGGGGGGCGTATTCAATTTTTAATACTTTCAGTTACCCTGGTAATATGGTTAATACTCTGGTGAGGATAGTTGATATGGGTTGAATATGGAAAAACCAAGCATAACCGAACCAATGATAAATACTGAAATCCAGAGCAGAATTCACACCATCCGCGGCGTCCAGGTGATGCTGGATAGCGATTTGGCGCAATTGTATGGCGTTGAAGCGAAAAGACTGAACGAGCAAGTGAGGGCTCCCCACGGCTAAAGCCGGGGGCATCCTAACCATTTCACACTGAATGACTATTATTCATTGATTGAGACTTGTCACTCAGTTTATTTCACATTTGCCAGCAACAGATAGGGGCCCGGGGAGCCCTTTAACT
>VMTD01000097.1 GCA_013791785.1 Methanobacteriota archaeon | reverse complement strand
GAGGCCATCTAGCAGTATGGCCGAACGGGCGATACATCGCCTTTCATCCGCAGACCTCAAGGTCGCGGCATCCAGGCGAAGCATGTTTAGTGAAGTCACGGATTTCAGTGCTTTATGCGAGTTCCGATAACGGTTATATTGTTCTCCGGTGCCGCTTTGTGAAACCTCTTCAGGAACTCGCTTATGGTCTCTTCCGTGGTTATGGGGTCCTTCCTCCATATACCTATGGTGTATTCCACCGAACCTGCCCTGATATCGGTCATAGATACGGTAAGGGTCGCTCTCTCGGAAGTAACGAGGCTGGACTGGTCAAGGCCATCGGCGATTTTCAACAGTATTTCCTCAACCCTCTCGCTTGACAGGGTGGTGTTGATGGAGATGGCCAGCCGAATTTTTGTGCCGCCGAGTTTCGTGAAATTGTGAATGTAGGAACTCAGTATCAGGTCATTGGGGAGGTCGATTATGTCGCCGGTCCTGGTCTTCAGGCTGGTAATTACAAGGCCCTGGCAGACCACTTCGCCCACATTGTCCCCGCCGATCTGGACCCAGTCGCCCCTATTGATGCTGTCAGTGATTAAGAGAACAAGGCCGCATATGGCATTCTTCGTGGCCGGAGAAACCCCGATTATGATGATTATTGAAATAGTAAGCGCAATAATGAATATTATTACAAGGTCCAGCTGCCTGAAATCAATCATCTCCAGAATTATAGTAAGGGTGATTATGAGCGCAATCCAGTACAGCGAATACCTTATGATGGCCTTGATGACGTCGATGATGCCCGGCTGGAATTTCTTGGACCTGCTCTTGAAATCGTCAAGAATTATGTCCACAAACTTGGTCAGGAGATAGATGCTGAGAAGAATGATGATGAGTGAGAGAAAATCCGTGCCCAATTTTGCAGTGTCCAGGTTCTCGGACTGTATAAAACTGAAGATGGTATTTCTCACATCGCCCTCGGGTATTGTAATGAGGGCCACCATGATTGCTATGAAGAAGCCCAGCAGGAGCATGCCGTACTTGATGAAAAGTTCGTAGAATTCGAGAATACCCGGTTTCAGGACCGCGCCCTCCTCGTCCTCCGCGCTCTTTCTGTGATTGCTAATGGCGCTGGAACCAAGTATGGACATTATGACAAAGAAGGCCAGAACAACAAATCCGTTGAACAGGAAAACATAATTGCCCAGATAGATGAAGGGCCACCTCATGTCCGGGTTCAGGAAGATACTGGACACGATCACTGCAAGTATGTAAAGGCCGAAGGTGACGAATTTTATGAGTGTGTGAATCGAATCGATGGAATGTGAAGCAAGATAATTATCCTTCCTCATCTTGATCCAGGCGAAAACATGCCTCAGCCAGGACTGAACATATCCGAGCACCCCTATACTGAGCAACGCCACGACGACAGCGAAAGGAAGGAAATCCCAAATATCCATAATTCTCGGAAGTGGATGAAACCAACCCGTATTTATCTCTTTCTGAGACCACGGTTTCGTAAACTACCAGCCCCTAAAGTGGCTGGCGTTTGTTACCAGGGCTGGAAGTTTACCTAGGGGGCTATGCACCTGATTTATCAAAGCCAGCCGGCTTTGATTTCATGTGATGATATATGCACACGATGCATGGCAGGTCATGCATATGAGCATGGCGGTCTATTTTTTTGTTTATATCCGTGTAAATGGCCAATTCATCTCAGGCGTGAACGCTTGAGGGTTCTTGGCCTTTATCACTAAAGGACTGAGCGTTCTCGGCATTTGTGCAGTAAAAAAGCGAAGTTCTGAATTATTATATGGGCGCAAAAATTGAAATGTGGCAATACGAAACTCTTTTATCGCGGATGCTTATTGCAGGTTGATATCAAATGGAAAGGGATGCATCGAAATCGCCAGAATGGCACGGGACCACGGCAGATGAGGTCATGCGCCTGTTAGGCACCGGCGCCCTTGGGCTATCCACCGAGGAGGTGGAGTCGAGACGCGCCAGATATGGCTACAATGAACTGGGCGGTGAGAAGCGCAGTGGCATTTTCAAGGCCATATACAGGCAGATTAACCAATTGTTGATTTATATACTTCTTTTGGCTGCCATAATCACCGCGGCACTGGGCCACCTGATAGACACAGCGGTAATACTCGCGGTCGTTTTGGCAAATGTTATAATTGGCCTGGCCCAGGAATTGAAGGCCGACAAGGCAATTGAGGCACTGGACAAGTTGGTTGTATCCGATTGTACTGTGGTCAGGGACGGACAGAGGATTACCATCCCATCCAAGGAACTGGTGGTTGGCGACATGGTGTTCTTCGAGTCCGGAAACAAGATCCCGGCCGATGTGAGGCTGATTTATGTAAAGGGCATGAAGGTGGACGAGGCACTGCTGACAGGCGAGTCCGTTCCGGTGGACAAAACAGTCGAATCGCTGAACTGCCCTGCCGCCTCTCCCGCCGAAAAAACAAACATGGTCTTCGCGGGCACCCTGGTCACCTACGGGAGGGGGAGGGGAGTGGTGGTTGCCACCAGCAACAACACAGAGGTCAGCAGGATATCCGCATGCATGAGGGAAGCGGAAGAAATAGAAACACCCCTGCAGAAGCGGCTTTCGGCATTCTCAATCTACCTTTCGGGAGCGGTGGCCATACTGGCAATTATCACTTTTGTAGGCGGACTGCTGGCTGGCCAGGATATGGTTTTCATATTTCTGGCGTCCGTGTCCATAGCCGTTGCCGTGATACCCGAGGGGCTGCCAGCCCTGGTGACCATCGCCCTGGCCATAGGCGTGAGAGGCATGGCATCCAGGAATGCCATACTGAGGAACCTGCCATCCGTCGAGACCCTGGGAAGTACCACGGTCATATGTTCGGACAAGACAGGTACACTCACCATGAACCAGATGACTGTTTCCAACATATTCACCGGAGATGCCGAATTCATCATTACCGGCAGCGGGTATAAAAAATCCGGAGAATTTTTTCATAACGGCCAGCAAATTTCACCTCAACTCATACCTGCGCTTTCCAGAACCCTGGTAGCGGGTGCGATATGCAATGACGCATCCCTGAAGCATGACGGGGGCATTGTCGGCGATCCCACAGAAGTGGCACTGCTGGTATCGGCAGCCAAGGCAGGACTGGAAACCCATCTCGAAAGGCTTGATGAGATACCGTTTGAATCCGAGATTCAATACATGGCGACTATGAATATAGACGCATCTCGTCGGGTGATATACCTTAAGGGCATGCCCGAAAAAATTGTCGCCATGTGCGATTCGGCAATGGCAAGGGATGGGTCCAGGCAGGAGATTGATGGCAAGCTCATTCTTGCCAAGGCAGAGGAGATGGCATCCAATGCCTTGAGGGTCATCGCCATAGCGGAGAAGGAGGTTCCGGGGGATGTGAAAAACCTGGAAAATATGGAAATTGGTGGATTTGTTTTTCTTGGTATTCAGGGCATGAACGACCCACCGAGGCCCGAGGTCATCGAGGCAGTGAAACAGTGCCAGGATGCCCGAATTAAAATTGTAATGATTACGGGAGACCACCGCACCACCGCAGAGGCCATAGCCCTAAAATTGGGAATTACCGAGCCCGGTTCCAAGATAATCACAGGAAGCCAGCTCGAAATCATGACCGACCAGGAACTCTACGATATCGTGCCCAATTGCTCGGTGTATGCAAGGGCATCTCCCATCCACAAGTATCGAATTGTCCAGCAACTCCGAAAACATGGAGAGGTCGTGGCCGTAACCGGCGACGGCGTGAACGACGCCCCCGCGCTGAAGGCGGCGGACATCGGCATTGCCATGGGCATGGCAGGAACCGATGTTACCAAGGAAGCGGCCGACATGATATTGACCGATGACAATTTCGCAACCATAGTGAGCGCCGTTGAGGAGGGGCGCCATACCTACAGCAATCTTCAAAAGATGCTGGCATTCATAATCCCCACCAATATCGGACAGGCGCTTGCAGTCACTATCGCGATTCTGGCCATGCTTCCGCTCCCACTGATGCCGGTCCACATACTCTGGGTCAACCTTGTCACATCGGTAACATGCACCATACCGCTGGCCCTGGAGGGAAAGGAACCGGGATTGCTGCGCAAGCCGCCCAGGAGTCCGAAGGCCCCGCTACTGGGAAAGAGAATTATTGTTCGCCTGATAATCGTGGCCGCCACCATGACGATTGGTTCTTTTATAGCTTTCAATTACGCTATTCAGGTAGGATACAGTGTTGAAGCTGCCAGGACCCTTGTGATGACGACCATAGTTCTGATGGAACTGGTATGCATATTCTCCACCAGGTCCTTCGTCACGCCGGCAATTTCCAAAAATTTCTTCTCCAACAGGTGGGTGTTCGTGGGTGTCGGATTCACACTGTTCCTGCAGGGTTGCGTGGTATATCTACCTGTCATGAACCGGCTGTTCAACACGGTCCCGATAGCGCCGCTTGCCTGGCTTCCAATCATACTAATCGCCCTTGCACTTTTCTTGATGGTGGAATCGGAAAAGGTTATAATGAAACATTATGCCGCCGGCGGCGGGGAACCATAATTTCGAGTTTAAATTATTGATGTCAAAGCGTCTTCCACATTAGCAGATGGAGTCATTCATTGCGTGCTTTGTGTCTTGATTTCAATGTTCTGAAGTAAACTACCAGCCCCTAAAGTGGCTGGCGTTTGTTGCCAGGGCTGGAAGTTTACCCAGGGGCCATGCACCTGATTTATCAAAGCCGATTAGCTTTGATTTCATGTGCAAATATCTGCACACGATGCATGGCAGGTCATGCATATGAGCATGGCGGTCTGTTTTTTGTTCAGATTCGTGTAAATGGCCTCTCATCCCCGGCTTAAAAACCGGGTGGTTCCCGGCCTTTATCACTAAAGAGTTGCAGATTGGTAGCCACATTCAACAATAACATATTACACAAAAATGGCAACATGTTAGTGATTTTTAGATTGTTATTCACAATAAGAATGAACTGGCTGAATTATTAAATCCGTTGAAAAAGCAGTTTATCAGTAAAAACGTGACACACTTATTTCACAGTAAGTATTCAGTGAAATGAAGCAATAACGATTGTAGATTTTAGATTTTCGATTGTAGATTTACGGACTTATTGACTGGCCGAAG